>NZ_JJQL01000008.1:0-63962 GCF_000979975.1 Methanosarcina sp. 1.H.A.2.2 | reverse complement strand
GCATTCATCCAAATATATAAACTAAAATAAACTAAAATAAACTAAAATAAACTAAAATAAACTAAAATAAACTAAAATAAACTAAAATAAACTAAAATAAAATAAAATAAAATAAAATAAAATAAAATAAAATTAATTCACAAACAGCTCTGGCGATGAGTTTAAGCCCTGCGTGGTAAGTTTAAGCCCGACGTGATTAAATTAAGCCTGATGTGGTGAGATTAAGTTTATAAGAGATTAACTGATTAAGGATTCGACTGGACTTATACAGATATTCTAGAGGTTATGGACATAAAATGAATGAAATCATTATCTGGATACTAATTGTATTTTGCCTGACACAGTCTGCTATTTTTTCAGGGCTGACGATCGGTATTTTCGGTCTTGGAAGGTTGAGGCTTGAGATTGAAGCCGAAGCAGATAATAAAAATGCAATTAAAATCCTGCAGGTCCGGCGTGACTCAAATTTCTTGCTTACGACTATGCTCTGGGGGAACGTGGGCATAAATGTCCTTATCGCGTTGCTTACAGATTCCGTAATGGCAGGAACCTCAGCTTTTCTCTTCTCGACCTTTGGTATTACCTGTTTTGGAGAGATTGCTCCCCAGGCTTATTTTTCCAGGAACGCGCTTGCGCTTGGGGCAAAGCTGACTCCTCTTGTCCGCTTTTACCAGATGCTGCTCTATCCGGTTGCAAAACCGACAGCCCTTATCCTTGACTGGTGGCTGGGCAGGGAAAAACTTGATCTGTTCAGGGAGCAGGCAATGAGGATTATGCTCGAAAAACATATAGAGTCCGGAAAGACCGATATAGGCACTTTTGAAGGGATAGGGGCCCTGAACTTTCTTTCCATAGATGATGTCAACATTTCTGACGAAGGTTCTATAATAGACCAGAGGAGTATTATCTCTCTTCCTGTGGGAAATAACCGCCCTGTTTTCCCGTCATTCAATAGAGAACCATCTGACCCCTTCCTGCAGAAAATAGAAGCATCCGGAAAAAAATGGGTAATCATCACCAACCCGGCAGATGAGCCTGTAATGGTGCTGGATGCGGACGGCTTCCTGAGGGATGCAGTCTATAAGAAAGGACCTTTTATTCCGCTTTCTTACTGTCATTTCCCTGTAGTGGTAAAGTCTCCGAAAACCAGGCTTGAGAAAGTAATCCGACAGTTCAAGGTGTATCCGCAGTACCCGGAAGATGATGTAATTGACCAGGACCTCATTCTTTACTGGGGTGAGGAAAAGCGCATAGTAACAGGGTCGGATATTCTGGGCCGTCTGCTTCGCGGAATTGTGGTCGAATGCGATGTGGGCTCAGGATGTGAGACACCTGCTCCTTCCCCACAGCCCAGATTCGTCAGAAGGACAGTTTTAAGAAAAGGGAAGAAAAAAGAAACCGAAGAACCAAATAAAAAATAACCAAAAGAGAGGTAAAGAGGCAATCTTCAGTGTTTAAGGAAGCTTTCATTATTTTGATATTCTCCAAAGCTTCTGTTTCTTTTCTTCTCATTAATCACATTCCCCATTCCCGCCGGAAAAACGCCCTTCATCGATTTTTGAAGGCATCAGAATTTATTTCAGGAAACCTGTGCTATGAATAGCTTTAAATTATAATCCGCCGATATACCTGAAAAATGTCTTATTTCTTTGAAATTATCATTGTCCTTGTTCTTATAGTGCTTAATGGTATTTTTTCTCTGTCAGAATTTGCCCTGGTTTCAGCCAAGAAAACCCGCCTCAGGCAGAGAGCGGAAGAAGGGGACACACGGGCGGCCAGTGCGCTTAAACTTGCGAACGATCCCACTCCGTTTCTCTCGACAATCCAGATCGGAATCACCCTTGTAGGCATCTTTGCAGGTGCATTCGGTGGAGCAACGATAGCAGAAGAACTGGCAAGTTATCTTCAAGAAATTCCTGCTCTCGTCCCGTACAGCGATGCGCTCAGCATCGCTCTTGTAGTACTCGTAATAACCTATTTGACCCTAATATTTGGGGAACTTGTTCCAAAGCGGCTTGCTCTTAACAATGCGGAAGCAATTGCTTCTCATGTAGCAAAACCTATGTTTTTTCTCTCTTTCATAGCAAAACCACTGGTGTTTATTCTAAGCCACTCGACCGAGACCGTACTCCGGCTAATGAGGTTCCGGAAGACAACCGGACCACCGATAACAGAAGAGGAAATCAAGATTATGCTTGAGGAAGGAACCAAAGCTGGAGTATTTGAGAGAGCCGAATTGAGTATGATAAAAGGTGTTTTTGATATTGGTGACCGTCGGGTTGAATCATTGATGACGCATCGCACTGATATTATCGCACTCGACCTGGACGATCCCGTTGGTGAGAACCTGCGAAAGATGATTGAAAGCGGTCGATCCAGTTTTCCAGCGTACGAACGAGATCTGGACGACGTTGTCGGGATGGTGTCCGTAAAAGATATCCTGGCAAAGCTCGTGGAAAGCGGTACTGTTAATATCAGAGCCTCGGTCACTAAACCGCTCTTTATACCTGAAGCTATCACCGTCCTGAAACTCCTCGAATCGTTCAAGGAAACAGGCGTGCATGTTGCCCTGATTACGGATGAATATGGAAGCATCCAGGGCATTATTACCCTGCATGACATTCTTGAAGCTATAGTGGGTGATGTCCATACCCTTGGCGAACCGGTAGAAACACAGGTGATGGCTCGAGAAGATGGTTCCTGGCTTATTGACGGGGACACGTCTATTGAAAAATTAAAGGAAGTTTTATCCGTAGATTCCTTTCCAGGGGAAAAAGAGGGATATTACCGGACTATTGCCGGCTTGATCATGTTCATCTTGCAGAGGATCCCTAAAACAGGAGACCATATCGAATTAAGGGGACTGCGCTACGAGGTGGTTGATATGGATGGTAATCGAATAGACAAAGTGCTGGCCACGCGAGTTCCCGAAAATCCAACAGAATAAATACTTTTTTTCTACAAAATAAAAAATTATTCCCTGTACGCAGGGAAGGTCAAAACCCCTATTTCCTGAAGAGGCGAACCTACTGCAAAGTGGTAGAGATCCTGGTACTCAAGCCCTTTAAGCCCCAGGGTTTCGTGCAAAGGGTCATCGAAAAAACACCCTATCCCGCAGCCCCTGAAACCGCGGGCCTCTGCTTCAAGGTAAAGGAGCTGCCCCAGGATTCCACATTCCCAGAAAAGGTAAGGGTACATCCATGAGCCGGATGTTTTCAGAGGCTCTTCGAACTCCGAAAGCATGCAGGCAGTAAAACAGGCATCTTCTGCCTTTCTCTGCGCACATGAAAGCTGGGCTGCAAAATGATGCAGTTCCTCTTCCACAAGCAGGTAAAATTCAAGATCATGAGGACAGCTTTCAGGTCTTTCCCACAGAAAATCCGACCTGAAGGCGGTTTTAAATTTCTCCTTTTCTCCGGGTTTCCGCAGAAATATATAAAGACCTTCACGAAGTCCCTTCACCCTGTTTACAAAAAGGAGCAGGTGTGCAAAGGGTCCGAAAGCAAGCGTATCGAAAACCGGGTTTTTATCGGGAAGGGTTCTCCGCAGTATGCCGTAGAAACTATCTTTGTCCATGTAAGCACTGTTATTCATTTCCAGAGCACTTCTTCTCCTGTGAATCACGCTACGCAGAGGGACCGTATCCAGGCCTGAAGGGATTCCGTAGCCAGAAATTGTCCCGGATAAACCTGCATCTCGCCTTTCAGGCTTAAGCTCCGGCTTTTTTTCCTCGGCATGGGGAGTTCCTTTCTTCCTGGTTACTGAAGCAGCCTTTTCAATATCAGCCCATTCTACATGCGCAGGACTCAAGCGATTAGGGATACCATTCCAGGAAAGATTTTCAAAATCAGAAAGTGCAGATGAAAAGACCTTACCCGATGGACATTCCTTTCCTGCAGGATAAACTGCAAGCAGACAGGCAGGCTCCTCTTTTTCAGGGCCTCGCTTTCCGGAAACGCCCAGAAGTTTTGCTATATCCTCCGAACCCGTATCCACAAGAAGGCTTGTTCTCCAGCCAAGCCCTGCTGCTGCAAAGGTAAGGGCAGCAATAGCATGTCCGAGATCATGGTTTGCATACCTGAAAGCCCGGATGCCGTATTTCCAGGCAACCCGCCAGTAAATTGAAGTAAGCCCTATGAAAAATGTGCCGTCCGGAAAGCCGGAACTCAGCTTTTCCCAGGTCTCCCGGGAAAATTCAGTTCTTAACTCAAGCGCATGCGGCAAAGGAGCGTAATGGCAGACAGCCGGTTTTTCCAGAAGCTTCGAAACCGGCCCGGAAATAAGGTAAACCTCTGTTGGGTGAAGGTTTCCGCTTGAAGGATTAATGCGGAGAGCCCATCTCATACTTTCTGCTTTTTTCCATACTGATAGGGCAAAGCTGTCAAAAAAAAGCTGAGAAATGCTGTTCCGGTTCAGCCCCGAAGGTTCCAGTTTCTCCGGAGAAAATGCCTGTTCATATGCAGGAAAAAGTTCGGACTTTATATCTTCTCCACTCCAGGTGTCGAGCTTTAAAACCGGAGCTCCTTTGTAGTTAAGAAAAGGGTCTGGCTTGATTGACATTTCAAGGAGTTGAGGACCGGGAGCATAGGCTTTAAAGCCATGCTTGCTAGCCTGATGATAAGACAGTATAGCTTCAAGTTCTGCATTCATAACAGGGCACCAGCTTTGCTACCGAATAATTTTCAATCCGTAGATTTGGCTTCTAATTGTTAGAGTTCAATTTTCAGAGGTATTATGCTTTTTTCAGAGCTTTAAGGACGGCTTTTCCAAAGGCTTCCGCACTTTTTGGGTCTCGTCCTGTCACTACCCTGCCCGAAACTACAACTTCCCTGTCCTGGTAGACAGCCCCATGCTCCTTAAGTTCGTGTACAGTATCCGGGCTCTTAAAAACCGTACTTTCCTTCCCCTTCAGGACCCCTGCTCTTGCCAGAATCACGGGCGAGATGCAGATCGCAGAAACTACCTTTTTAAGGGAATCAGCTTCCTTTACGAGTTCATGCAGGTACTGATTGTTCCAGAGGTACTTTCTTGAGCCTGGCCCTCCGGAAATTACGATTGCATCATAATCATCAATTCTGGCTTCTGAGATCTTGATATCAGGCTTAATCGTACCTCCCAGTGCTCCTTTTGCAGTTTCAGTAAACTCGGCTGCGACCGTAACCTTTGCCCCTGCAGCTTCAAATATCTGCTTTGGAACAAAGCATTCTTCATCCCTGAACTGCTCCTGAGCAATAACAAGCAAAATCTTTTTTCCTTTGGGTTCTGGTTCTGTCATCTGGCTACCTTCCTGTATATTTAAAATGCGAGATTTCTGTCTATCTTCATTGAAAAACAATAAAGTCTGAAGAAAGATGGATTACTGAGAGACAGGAGTTCTGTTTCGTATTGTATCCTGCAATGTATCTGAAAAGACCGAAATCGAAAGCTGATGAGAGTTTATATTAGTTTATTTACCTGAGAGCTTAAATAGACATACAATCTTACTCAGAAATTGCATTAAAGGAAACTGCAGTAACCCTACCCGAGTAAGAAGATATTCTTAAAGATATAAATGGATGTCTTTTCGGAAGTATAAACACATTTTACAAAAAAATTAAAAATTCAAACCCTGAACAAAAGCCAGAGCTCAGTGGAATTTACATGGTAAATTATAATATATACAATATATATCGAGTATTGTGGATATATATCATATATTAAACATCCCTTTACTCATATACCTGATACCAGAAGATATATTCCGGCTGAAATCCCTGCTCCCATAAAGGTCGCAACAAAGTTTACCCCACTGTTTGAGAGCAGACCCCTTTTCTGAAGAGTAGCCCCGAGAAAGCTGTCCACATTTGTTCCGATAAAGCCTCCTGCAGTTGTAATAAGGACTGAAAGCAGAAGGTCGTCAGATATCCCTAGAACATAACCGAGCACGCCTATGACTGCAGAACCAAAAATTGCGGCAAGTTCCCCCAGCGAGGAAACAGCCCCATCAGCTCCGGGTTCCGAAAGCTTGAGAGTTGTGATCATTCTGGGTCTTCCTTTTGCCGTGGTCCCGATTTCACTTGCCAGAGTATCGCCTGTAGCGGTTGCAACAGTTCCCATGTAGGCATAAATAATCGGAAGGCTATGTTCCTGGAAAACACCATATGCTACTGCCAGGACAAGGGCTGCGGTACTGTTCGAGAATACGTTTTCATAGCTCCTGATTCCGTCTTTTGCCTGAGCAATCCCGATTGATTCCTTGTATGCGTACTTGTATCTGGTAAACCCGCCTCCCAGAATGAAAAAAGTAAGCAGAAGCAAAAACCACGGAAGTCCGCTGAAAACAATTATCAGGACTCCAAGAAGGGCAGCACTGAGGAGGGCAGAAACGTCGGCAATTTTCGCCCGGTACGCCAGTGCACCGAGGAAAAGGGAGAAGGCAAGGGCTACAAGCATTTTCTCAGGAGGGACCCAGTACCTGAACTCCTCAAAAATCCACATCGTCATCCCTGCCCCCAGAGTCACAGGGATATTACTGTCTATCTTTGAAGGAATGGACTCAAAAAGAGAACCCGTAACTGCTCCAATAACAGCTATGAAAAAAACAAAGTTATACGAGATCGGAAGTCCCTGCCAGTAGACAATCCAGCTTGCTGCAAGAAACGCCGCAGTAATCCTGAGTGCAAGAAATATCGAACTCCATAGCAGTGAAAAACCTCTCTTCTTCATCCTGCTCTTTCTGGAATCTAAATCCGCCGTAAAGCCTCTTTCCGAAAAAAAAGAGCTGTGGTTTCCTACTGCTGCAACTGCAAAGGCGGCAAGGACTATATAAAATGGGAATGTGTACGGAAGGTCTTTAGAAACTGCAGAAACAAGCAGCATCAGTGTAAGGGAAAAAGAAAGGCTGACTGCATCTCTGCTGCAGGAAAGAAACTTTCCAGAAAACCTCAGTCCCAGAAAAAGGACAAGAGAAAGAAGGAGGAGGAGATCTACCCCTGCAAAAGGAGCTATCAGAATAAGCAGGAGATATAAGATGTGCATCACAGGAATTCCGTGATAGGAACTCCCATTTTCGAGGAGGGGGGTAGCTCTGTTCATTCTAAGACATCTTTTGTTTTTTATTCTTCCTGAGAAGCTACATAAAATAGGTTTTTCTTTATAAAAAGATAGTTGTTTTTCCTTCAAACAATTGTTTAAAATGAAATAAGATTTAAAAATATTTATGTATCTTATTACTTACGCTCGGAAAGGTTTTCACGCCAGCTCTGGAGGGTATTCAAAGAGCAAAGTAACTTTTTTGTAAGAAACTTTACTCCACAGACACCTGCTACTAATTTTATATCTCAGAAAGACAGACACCTGCGATCCGGGAGACAGTCTTTTTTGAGAATTTGTTTGAGTGGTTTTCGGTCTTCTTTTGCTATAAGAATCATTTTATTTAAGGATAAGTGTAATTAGCAAAACAGACAGATAATTATTGCAGTTAACAAATCCAGTTAACAAATCCAGTAACTGGTTGAGATCTAATTTTATGCTTGCTGTGAGGGGAAAATAATGAAAAATTATGACCTGATTGTGATAGGCACGGGTTCCGGAATGAATTATGTGAACTCAATTATCGATTCGAATCCGGAGCTAAAAATAGCTGTTATAGATAAGGACGAACCCGGGGGGATCTGCCTGACCAGAGGGTGCATCCCTTCAAAGCTTCTGCTCTACCCTGCAGAGCTTGTCAGGGAACTTGAGACAGCTCCGCTTTTCGGCATTAAGCTCGAGATAAAAGATATTGACTTTCGCATGATCATGGAGAGGATGCGCAGGAATATAGGGGAAGACATCGAGATGATCAGGCAAGGGCTAACTGAGAGTACTTACCTTGACTATTATCCCGAAGCTGCCGAATTTATATCCCCGTATACCCTCAGGGTTGGAGAAGAAACCCTTCACTCTGAGATGATCTTCCTGTGTACGGGCTCAAGGCCTGCAATCCCGCCTGTTAAAGGGCTTGAAGAAACCGGCTACCTTACAAGCGACACTGTACTTGGACTCAATGAATGCCCGAAAAGTCTTGCCATTCTCGGGGGAAGTTACATAGGAGCCGAGTACGGGCACTTCTTTTCAGCCATGGGGGCAGAAGTCACGGTTATAGGGAGAAATTCGCATTTTCTTCCCCAGGAAGAGCCAGAAATCTCCGAACTTGCCAGGATAAAGATGTCGGAATATATGCGGATCCTTACAAACCACGAAGCCATAGAGGTCAGAAAAGAAAGTAACGGGCAGAAAACCGTTGTTGCAAAGGAAAGAAACTCGGGAGAGGAGACAAAAGTTACTGTAGACGAAATCCTGGTGGCAACAGGCAGAGTCCCGAATACTGATATCCTCCAACCCGAAAGGGCAGGAATCAAGACCGATTCCCAGGGCTGGATTTTAGTTGACGAGTATCTTGAAACCTCCCAGCCAAATATCTGGGCTTTCGGGGACGCAAACGGAAAATATCTGCTCAAGCATGTAGGAAACTATGAGTCCGGAATAGTTTACCTCAATGCAATCATGAAAGAAAAAGTAAAGGCAGATTACCATGCCGTACCGCACGCAGTTTTCTCCTACCCTGAAATTGCAGGCGTAGGGATGTCAGAACAGGAAGCTATTAAGGAGTACGGGGAAGACAGAGTCGTGATAGGCTTTAAACTCTTTGAAGATACGGCAAAGGGAGCTGCTATGGAAGCCAGGGATTATTTCGTAAAAGTGATTCTGGACGGGCAGGAAGAAAAAATTCTGGGCGCCCATATTATAGGCCCCCATGCTTCGGTCCTGATCCACCAGGTAATTCCTCTCATGTACACGGCATCAAGAAGTGCAGAGCCAATTATCCGCAGCATGGACATCCACCCGTCCCTCAGTGAGGTTGTCACAGGAGCCTTTTACTCCAGGCAGTCCCCTAAACACTACCACCATATTATGAAACATCTCGGGCTTGAGGACTGAAAAGCTCAGTTTAAAGGTTGAAAAAACCGCTGAAAAGACGAATTAAATACTGAAAGCTTTGCTCAAACGAACTAAATTACGATTTCTTTGACCCATACAACCTTATTCGCCGTACTGGGTCGTCACTGTCACGTTCGACGCAGGAGAGCGGCTTTCAGACAAAAAAGAAGTGAAAATAAGAACCAGAAAGTGAAAACTCCTGAGAACACTGTAAGAAACTAACAGGTAGAAATGACCGGGGAAGCCTCTAAGAGATCAACAAAAAAATCAAAAAACCAGCACGGGAAAGCAACGACAAAACCTGTAAGTATACCAAAGAAAGATAAATCAAATTTTATCTGAAAAATGCTCTTTTTATCTCTTTTTATCTCTTTTTATCTCTTTTTTCTTTCCTCTTTCTTCTTTTTTTGCAGGGCCTCCAGACAGGCTGGTGGAGGCATTCTATAAAGATTGGACTAAAAAACGGTTTCCGGGATCGAGATAATTTCTTTTCTTATCCGGGGGCAGGTCGGTTACAGTCTTACGCGGCTATTTTTTAAGCAGGTCAAAAACCCACCTGCTGACGCCTGGGGCAACGTTTCCGCAGCGCCTGTAATATTCCACCTCAAACCCCATTTTTCCGTACTCTTCAATTAATCCAGGGATCTGAGAATCCTTTTTGAATGTGTAAAAATGGATGTTCCCTTCTTTTCTTACAAGTCCTGAAACCTCATAAAGAAAATGATCCCTGCCGTAAGGAGTTGGCACAATTGCTCTGTCAAACCCATTTTCCGAAACCTGGAATCCTTTAATTTTCCCGGATTCTGAGTCGGCAATTACAGAAGGAAAAACTGCACTTTCGGTTTCAACTGTATTTTCGGTTTCGGTCTCAACTTCATTTCCGGGCTTGATATCAGGGTTTAAAGAGCCGGGATGGCGAAGAATAGATTCAGCATCTCCCTGGATTACGGTCACCTGCCTTTCAAGTCGGTTCAACCGGATATTTTCTTTCAGGCAGGTACAGGCGTCAGGATTTATTTCGATTGCACAGACAACTGCCCTTTTTCTTGCAGAAGGGAGCACAAAGGGGCCCACACCTGCAAAAGGGATCAGAACAGATTCTCCTGAAAGAACTTTTGATGCCACACGTGCCCTTTCCCAGAAAAGCCTGGGATTGAAAAAAACTTTTCTTACATCCATTCTGTATGTGCAGCCGTTTTCCCTGTGAAGGGTTTCTGTAGATTCTCCGGAGAGGAGTTCAAATTGGGCTACCCTATGTTCCCCTTCAAGCTTGCTGACCTTATTGAGGACAGCTCGGGTATTGCTTCTCATCGAAAGAATCTTTGAGACAATAGAGTTCCTGTAAGCCTCAAGTTCCTTTGGGATAGAAATTACTGCAATATCCCCTACATAATCAAAGCGCTTTGGGACTAAGGGAAGAAGGGGTTCTTCAACTATTCCTCTCATCGCATCTCGCAGGGTCACTCTATCTCGAAAACTCATCTCAGGACACCTCTGTCTGGTAAAATTGCAGACCTTTCATCATTTCAGGTTCTTTATCAGGACACTTAATAGGAAACTTGATTATTCAGGCACTTATACAGGCACTTATTCAGGCACTTATACAGGCATTTCATCTTTGTAGATAATTTCATCTTTGTAGATATTTATTATTTGACTTTCACTCTCTGCTTTTTCAGTACGCTTCAGTTTCGATTTTCTCTGTTGAGCCAGTACAAATCATACAGAGTAACAGAAGGATTGAAATTGCGAAAGCTACAAAAAGAAACAAAGCCTGAGAAAAGAAACAAAGCCTGAGAAAAGAAAAAAGCGAAACAGAGATTAAAGCTGATCCTGAACACACGCAGGAAAATTTGATATGAAAATATTTATAGAAACTCCCAAATACAGTTTTTCGAAATACCGAAAAACAGAAAAAGGCTATGAAAGAGCTTTCATTTCTCCCCTACCTACTATCTTTAATTATGGTTTCGTAGAGGGTACAACGAGTCCGGACGGCATGGAAGAAGATGTGGTTGTGCTCGGTCCCCGCCTGCCCAGAGGAAGCACCCTTGAAAGGGAGAGCTTTGATGGGATTGTAAGGTTCCTTGACAATTCTATCCGGGATGATAAGAGATTGGTATATATCAGTGGCTTTTGCTCTCCTGTCCTGCTTTCTTATTATTTCAGGCTTTATGCCCTTTTCAAAGTTTTTCTCTATGCTTTTCATGAAGGAAAAATCACAAAATGCCGGTTTGAAGGAATCGAACTCGAGAGATTAAACTGAAACTCCTTTTTTTATATCATGTTCCTCTTCAAGAAAAACTATCCGTGCAGTCGGAGCATTTGCTTTTACGGACTGGATTCCTCTCACGCAACTTTCCTTGCTTTTGTAGCCCTGGCTTACAGCGATAATCTGCCCGTTTCTTGCTCTCAATCTGAAACGGTATTCCCCGGATTCATCCGGATAAACTTCAAATTTAGCCATTCTATTCCCCTCAGTTGATCCTCCTCTAAATTCGGAGGTTCAAGCTTTAAACGATCTGTTGTCAGTCACCAAACGCTCTTTTAGAACGTGTTTTAGAATCTCTCAAATATAGTTCCATCAATAAGCACTGAAACTTAAGATTCAACGATTAAGGATATTTCCGGAGTGGGTTTGAGAACCCTTTAAGAGATTTGATTCAATTAACTGATTAATAATCTATCTAAATGTATAGGAAACTAAAATTAGAACTATAATTGAAGTTTCATCAAATTTACTTATCTGTTAGCAGAGAGAAGTTAGCAGAGAGAAGTTAGCAGAGAGAAGTTAGCAGAGAGAAGTTAGCAGAGAGAAGTTAGCAGAAAGAAAACTTTTAATGAAGAATAAAATTATTTGAAGAATTCTTTAACAACTGATTTCCTGAAAGGACAACTTTTAGAAAACTACTAATAATTTAAAGAAGCTTATAAAAAAGGTGCTTTAATATGCCTTTTCATGTGATGCTAATCCCTACCCTGGGTTGTCCTGCGAATTGTAGTTATTGCTGGAGTTCCGAGGAAAAATCCCCTATAATGAGTATCGAAACCATTAAAGAAGTGGTTGAATGGCTTAAGGGCTTCAGGGGGGATTCGGTTACTTTTACCTTCCATGGTGGAGAGCCTCTCCTGGCAGGAGCGGACTTTTACCGGGAAGCCTTACCCTTGCTGGCTGAAGGCTTGAGTTCCAGGAGAATTGCTTTTGCCATACAGACAAACCTCTGGAAGCTTACCCCGGAAATAGCCGAAATTCTTGCCAAATACAATATTCCAATCGGTTCCAGTCTGGACGGTCCCCAGGAGCTTAACGACCTGCAGAGGGGAAAAGGATACTATGAAAAGACCCTGAGAGGCTATGAGATTGCCAGGGCTCATGGGCTGCTGGTAAGATTCATCACTACTTTTACCTCCCATTCCGTAAAGTTCAGGGAGGATATTTTCAATTTTTACCTGGAAAAAGGTTTAACACTTAAACTGCACGCCTGCCTGCCGTCTTTGAAGGATGACAACCCCGAGAAATGGGCACTTGATCCTGAAGAGTATGGGGAACTCTTAATTTACCTTCTGGACAAATATCTGGAAAACGTGGGCAGGATTGAGGTCATGAACATTGACCACCTGTGCAAGTGTGTGTTCACAGGCAGAGGCACTGTCTGCACCTTCGTGGACTGCATGGGAGATACCTTTGCAGTGGGCCCTGACGGAGCGATCTACCCTTGCTACCGCTTCGTAGGCATGCCTGAGTATGTCATGGGAAATGTTTATGACCATCCGACAATGGCAGACCTCGCCCAGTCCGATGCCTGGAAGCTTATGCACCAATATAAGGAGTACGTGGACACGGAATGCGGCAAATGCGCCCATATCAAGTACTGCAGAGGCGGATGCCCTTACAATGCCATAGTACCCACGGACGGGGAAATAAAAGGTGTCGACCCGCACTGCGTTGCCTATAAGATGATATTCGATGAAATAACCAAACGGGTCAACGAGGAAATGTTCGGGTCTGCTGGCGGCATGGATATGTTTATGCCCCAGACAATGAAACCTTCAAAGCCGGGCATAATGTCTCTCATGCTTAAGAAGATCTGATTAAGAGGGCCAGACGAGTTGAGTTTGACCAAACTCACTCTTAATTTCACTTTTTTGTAACCCGGGTCAAAAGAGCTCTTTTGTTTAAGTCACCCGAAACTTCAGGGCTATTGTCAGCATTTATACCTCATTTTCACGGGCGCGTTTTCACGAATGACAGTTCCAGTACTCCAAAATAAAACAATTCAACTGGAAGTTTCAGCCGGAATTTCAGCCTCATGGACTAAATCTCATTTTGTCAGTTCCCCTTTTGTATACCCTTATTTTCTTAATGTATCTCTGTTGTTTATTGAAATAGTTTATATATACCCACTTTCTAAACTAAATATATGGAAGAAGGTAAGATAAAGAACACGATAACAAGGAGTTTCGAACTTCAGGACTACAGGATAGAAGGAGCAGAACTCTCTGGTTTCTGGGCAGATCTGCTCAGCAAAGAAGAACTGACGGTTGAAGTAAATTACAGGCCTGAAAACAAAAAAACCTTCAGTCCCGGAGAAACAGAATCTCTTATTCATGAAATCTGCAGAAAATGCGATAGTTTTGAGGCTCAGCTTCCCGAAAATACAAAATGTGAGGTCACATTCAAAGACTTCGGAGAAAAAGTTTACAAAACTGACCAGTTGGATTTTGAACCGGCATCCAGGGAAATGGACGAAGTTAAGGTTGCTTACCGCTTCTATGTAGCTTATTATGTTTAGTCAGTTTGACAAATAATCAAGTTTGATTTTAATTTAATCCGGATTATATGACGAATATTTGCCTGAGTTCGAAAAATAGGCTCTATCAACCGGTGAAAATATTGCCCGGTGAAAATATTACCCAGTGAAAATATTACCCGGAAAAACAATCAAAAACAGGGAAGGGAGCATAAAAAATGTCTCAACCAGGGAAAAACCCCGGTATTGCTGCAGTACTGTCATTCTTCATCCCGGGCCTCGGGCAGATTTATAACGGGCAGATCATGAAAGGGATTATCTTTTTCATTCTTGCCTCTATTGGGATTGTCTTTATCATTCTTGCATTTCTTTTCGGCTTCCGAGCAATAGTTTTAATCGGTTACATCCTCTATCCGCTGTTCTGGATCTACAACCTGTATGATGCCTACAATACTGCCAGGAAAATTAATGAAAGGTATGGAGGATATTATTAAAATAAGCTTTCAGGAAGAAGATTTTCTTCCTTTCTTCAGAAACTGACAGATAGAACTCTCACCAACTTATTAATATTGATCTGGAATGAACATCGAACCCACACTGAACATGATACTCATTTTTTTACTTGCTTCAATTATAGTACTTATAGCCATGTTTGCCTATGCAAAATATAGTGCAAAAAAGTCACAAGAGATGGAATTGGGAGTTGAAGCCGAAAGAGAGCTCATGAAAGCAAAAAAGGAAAGGGAAGAAATCAGAAAGACAGAGGAAACAGGATATTCGGAAAGAGACGAAAGAGAAGAGCACGAAGACGATGAATCTGACGATGACGGGGAATGAAGATCAGGATCTGATGAAATATCAATGCCGATGAATATATCAATGAATATATTAATGTAAGGTAATAGGAAGAAAAGAACTGTAAAAAATGAAAAACTTATGTAAAAAAGTTTTGCTTTCTAAATCGATTCTCACCTTCACACCGTTTTTATCTCTTTTTCCAGTCTCTTTATGATTTCTCTGAGCTGGATTGCGCGCTCGAAGTCCAGCCTGTCAGCAGCTTCTCTCATCTCCGTATCCAGTTCGATGATTACGTTGGGGATATCGGTCTTCGGGATATGTTTTGTGTCGGTAATATCCACTACTTTTTCTCGTATGGGTTTTCGGATGGTTGTCGGGACTATACCGTGTTCTTCGTTGTAGGCTATCTGCATTGCGCGGCGGCGTTCGGTCTCGCTCACTGCTTTTTTGATGGAATCGGTCATCCTGTCGGCGTAGAGGACAACCTTTGAACTGGAGTTCCGGGCTGCGCGGCCTATGATCTGGATTAGGCTCTTTGAGTCTCGGAGGAAGCCTTCCTTATCTGCGTCCAGGATACCGATGAAGCCCACTTCCGGGATGTCAAGCCCCTCCCTGAGCAGGTTGATCCCGACAAGGACATCGAATTTGCCAAGGCGCAGTTCACGGATGATTTCTGTCCTTTCGATGGTCTTGATATCGGAGTGCAGGTAGCGGGCCTTGATCTCGTTTCTGGCAAGGAATTCGGTCAGTTCTTCTGCGAGCTTTTTGGTAAGGGTGGTCACGAGGGCGCGGTCTCCCCTGTCCACTATTTTCCGGATCTCCTGCATGACATCCCTGACCTGTCCCTCGAGGGGGCGTATCTCAACCTCAGGGTCAACGAGGCCGGTCGGGCGGATAATCTGTTCCACGATCCGGGCGGACTGCTCCCGCTCGTAGTCTGCAGGGGTTGCCGAGACGAAGACCACGTTTTTCATGTATTTTTCAAATTCGTCAAACTTCAGGGGCCTGTTGTCAAATGCACTGGGTAGCCTGAAGCCGTAATCAATAAGGCTCTTTTTCCGCGAGCGGTCTCCGTTATACATCCCGTGCAGCTGGGGAATGGTCTGGTGGCTCTCGTCAATGACCAGGAGGAAATCTTCAGGGAAATAGTCAATCAGGCAGAAAGGCTGTTCTCCGGGCTGCCTGTGGTCAAAGTGCCTTGAGTAGTTCTCAATGCCCTTACAGCTGCCTGTTTCCTCAATCATCTCCATGTCATAGAGCGTGCGCTGCTTCAGCCGGTGGGACTCGAGCAGCCCGAGGTCAGGCAGGCGCTCCTCAAGCTCTTCAAGGATGGACTGGATTGCGCTTTTCTGCTCTTCTTCAGGGATAACATAATGCCTGGCAGGGTAGACGAAGAAGTAGTCCATCTCTTCTTTTCGCTGTCCTGTCTGCTTGTCCAGTTCGGAAATACGGTCTACCTCGTCCCCGAAGAGCTCGACCCGGATGATGTCATCGAAGTAGCCGGGAATGATATCAATAGTGTCCCCTTTTACTCGAAAACGCCCGGGCATGAGTTCCAGATCGTTTCTTTCAAACTGGATATCGATAAGTTTCTCAAGGATTTCCTTTCTCTGGACCTTATCTCCAACCTTCAGTTCAAACCCCATCTTCTGGAAGTTCTCAGGGTTGCCAAGCCCGTAGATGCAGGACACGGAAGCCACCACAATTACGTCCTGGCGTGACATCAGGGAGGCTGTAGCTGCAAGGCGCATCTGTTCAATCTTCGGGTTTATCTGGGCATCTTTCTCAATGTACTGGTCTTTGGCAGGAAGATAGGATTCAGGCTGGTAATAGTCATAATATGAGACAAAGTACTCAACTCGGTTTTCAGGGAAGAACTCCCTGAACTCATTATATAGCTGGGCAGCCAGGGTCTTGTTATGGGCAATGACAAGAGTCGGTTTTCTGACCTGGTTTATGACATTCGCGACCGTATAGGTCTTTCCTGACCCTGTGACCCCTAGAAGAGTCTGGCATCGTTTTTTCTTCTCCAGCCCCTCTACAAGCTGCCTGATAGCTTCTGGCTGAGAGCCCCTGGGCTCAAAATCGGAAACCAGTTTAAACTGAGGGCTGTCCCAGTACCGTGCATCGTGTATTGTTTCGAACTTTTTTCCGGATAATGGCTCGGGTGTCTGGCTGGAAACTTTCATGGGATCAAGACCTTCTCTATAGTTATACAAGACCAATGACTTTTATTTACGGGATCAATGATTTTTGCCTGAGCAGGCGGTTGTAGTTGATTGCAAACCTGTGGGCTTCGTCCCGGATTTCCTGGACAAAGAGAGAGGCTTTTTCATCTTTTTTTATGGGGAGAGGGGACTTAAGCCCTGGCACATAAATTTCCTCTTCCCGCTTGGCAATGGAAATAATCGGAACCCTGAGCTTCAGTTTCCTGAGTTCCTGGAAAGCTGAAGAGAGCTGCCCTTTGCCCCCATCTATGATAATTAAATCAGGCATGTCGTGTTTTTCTTCAAGCAGGCGGGAATAGCGCCTCCGCACAACCTCGGCAATGGAAGCAAAATCATCAATCCCTTCTACACTTTCTATTTTGAAGCGCCGGTAATTATGTTTATCAGGCCTGCCTCCCCTGAACTGCACCATGGAGCCAACCGTAGCCGTGCCCGAGAGGTGGGAAATATCGAAGCACTCGATGACGTTCGGGAGTTTGGGGAGAGAGAGTTTACTCTGCAGGGCTTCGATTTTTTTTCTGTCCCCGAAAAATCCGATTTCAACATTTTTCAGGACCAGGTCGAGAAGTTCTTTTTTCTCTCCCTGCTTCGGAACTGTTACTTTCACTTTCTTTCCCTTCACATGCGCCAGGAATTCTATAAGGGACTCTTCAAGAGGCTCGGGAACGATCAGTTCCTCAGGCGGGTCATTCTCGGAATAATACTGCACCAGAAATTCTTCCAGAAACTCCTGCCCGAAGGCAAAGACATAGTCCTGCTTGTCTTCCAGAGTCCCTTTGTAAACCTTGAAGAGCATGAGGTAGACGGTATCATCCCTGACAATGTAGTTCAGAATGTCCTCGTCATGCTTCTTCTGCCTCTCCATATTTTGCTTTTCCTGAAGGCTTTCAAGGGCTGCAATCTCATCTCGGAGTTCCAGGGCCTGTTCAAACTGCTGCCTGGAAGCCATCTCTTTCATTTCTATTCCCATGGACTCTATAAGTTCCCTGATATTGCCTTTCAGGACAGAAGTAGCCCTTTTTACCTTTTCTCCGTACTCCTCCATGGAAATACTGCCTATGCATGGTCCGCTGCATACTCCGATGTGATAGCGGAGGCAGGCACGTACAGGCATTTTTTTACAGGTCCTGAGCTGGAAGGTTTTTCTTACGACCTCGAAGATGTAGTCCCTTTCCTTTGCAGAAACGAAAGGCCCGAAAAACTCTCCTTCTCCGGTATTTTTCCGGGAAATCGCGATCCGGGGAAATTTTTCTCCGGTAAGGTGGATGCAGGCATATCGCTTTGAGTCCTTGAGGAGAATATTGTACCTGGGCCAGTGCTTCTTGATCAGAGTATTCTCAAGGAGCAGGGCTTCCACCTCTGTATTTGTGACAATGAAGTCAAGGCCCCTGGCAGCTTGCACAAGGCTCGCTGTTTTAGGGTCGTGGTCCCTTTTCTGGAAATAGCTGTTCACCCTTTTTTTAAGGTCCTTTGCCTTCCCCACGTAGAGCACAACCCCGTCCTCGTCCATGTAAAGGTAGCAGCCGGGCAGGTGCGGAAGAGCATCCAGATCAATCATTTTTGAGCCTCATTGCGTTCAAATTTGGTTTACTCAAATCCGGTTTTCAGGTTTTAATTTTTCAGAAATCCTTTAAAGCGCCTGGCCTTCAAATACTTCGTCTGCTCCTTCTTCGAAGTCTTCAGGCTCTTCTTCAAGACTTTCATCCGAGTCCTCTTCGAACTCTTCAAAATCGCCCTCATAATCTTCCCCGTCCTCGAAAACTGCCTCAACAGGCTGCGCTCCCGACTCCAGGTATGAGTTCCTCTCTCCCGAAAGTCTGGGAGCAAGGAAGCGCCCGGTATAGCTTTCCGGGACCTGGGCAATTTCTTCAGGCGTACCTGTGGCAACAATCTCCCCGCCTGCGGTCCCTCCTTCGGGGCCAAGGTCGATTATATGGTCCGCTGACTTGATGACGTCCAGGTTGTGTTCGATAACAACCACAGTGTTTCCTTTTGCAACAAGGCCGTTCAGGACTGAAATCAATTTTTTAACGTCATGGAAATGCAGCCCTGTTGTGGGCTCGTCAAGAAGATAAATGGTCTTTCCGGTGCCCTTTTTTGAGAGTTCGCGGGTCAGCTTTATTCTCTGGGCTTCTCCCCCGGAAAGGGTCGTTGAACTCTGCCCGAGCTTGATGTATCCCAGCCCTACTCGCGTGAGGGTATCGAGCTTGCCTTTGATTGCAGGGATGTTTTCAAACTGCTCTGCAGCCTCTTCCACGGTCATGTCCAGGACTTCGGATATGGATTTGCCCCTGTATTTTACCTCAAGGGTTTCCCGGTTATAGCGCGTGCCCTTGCATTCTTCACATTCAATGTAAACATCAGGCAGGAAATTCATTTCAATCTTGATCAGCCCGTCTCCCTGGCAGGCTTCACAGCGCCCTCCTTTTACGTTGAAAGAAAAGCGCCCTGTTTTGTACCCACGGATTTTTGCTTCCTTTGTTTCGGCAAAAGCCTGCCTGATTGCATCAAAGACCTTGGTATAGGTCACAGGGTTCGAGCGGGGGGTCCTGCCTATGGGGCTCTGGTCGATAACAATTACCTTATCGAGCTCGGAGTCAAAAACCAGCTCGTCATATTTCCCGGGTGTCACATTTGATTTGTTGATCTTCTTCATCAGGGCTTTGTAAAGGGTATCATAGATAAGGGTAGATTTTCCGGAACCCGAAACCCCGGTAATTACCGTGAAAAGCCCTATGGGGATATTCACATCGATGTCCTTCAGGTTATTTGCCCGGCAGCCTTTCAGCCGGATGAAGGCCTCGCTCTGGCGGCGGAGAGCAGGAGGTTTTATTTGCTTTTCTCCTGAGAGGTACTTGCCTGTCAGAGACTCCGGATTTCTCTCGATTTCTGCAGGCGCCCCTTCGGCTACCACATAACCTCCATGTATCCCTGCGCCCGGGCCTATATCGAGCACATAGTCCGCAGCCCGGATAGTATCCTCATCATGTTCTACCACGATGAGAGTGTTCCCGAGGTCTCGCAGGGTCTGCAGGGTCTGGATCAGCCGCTCGTTGTCCCTCTGGTGCAGCCCTATGGAAGGCTCGTCAAGCACGTAGAGTACACCCATGAGGTTTGAACCGATCTGTGTTGCCAGCCTGATCCGCTGGGCTTCTCCGCCGGAAAGAGTGCCTGCACCGCGGGAAAGGGTCAGGTAACCAAGCCCCACATGCTCAAGGAAACCCAGGCGGGAACGAATTTCTTTCAAGACCTGTTTTGCGATTTCCTGCTCTTTTTCCGAAAGCGTCAGGTTTTCGAAAAACCGGATACACTGGATAATGGAAAGGTCTGTTGTATCCACAATCGACTTTCCGGAGAGCTTGACTGCAAGAACCTTTTCTTTCAGGCGCTTGCCTTCACAATCCGGGCAGGGGCGGACCTGCATGAACTTCTCGAGTTCTTTTCTCCGGTACTCGGACTTCGTCTGGTTATAAAGCCTCTCAGACTGCGGAAGAAGCCCTTCCCATGTGCCCTTGTGGGACCACTGGGCGTCCCCGTTCTTCATGCTCATGCTGAACTGGATTCGATCATCTGAGCCGTGCATGAGGGCGTTGTACTGCTCCGCTGAGAGGGCTTCAAGAGGGGTAAAGATGTCAAAACCGAAATGCTTTGCAACAGCTGTCAGGTGCTGGCTCCGGTAGCCGTCAAGGAAGTTCCTGTAAAGAGCAACGGCTCCGTCGGCAATGCACAGGCTTTTATCGGGAATTATGAGGTCAGGGTCGAACTCCATCTTAATCCCGAGCCCGTTACAGGTTTCACACGCCCCGAAGGGACTGTTGAAGGAAAACATCCTGGGCTGGAGTTCCTCAAAAGCCATCCCGCAGACAGGACAGGCCATGTTCGAAGAATAAAGGTGGTCTTTCCCTTCGGAATCGACGGCAATTAAGAGCCCTTCGGCTTTCCGGAGGGCATTTTCGCAGGCTTCGACAAGCCTTGACCGGTCTTCGGCAGGGTCCTGGCGGTCAATTACCACTTCAATATCATGCTTTTTGTAGCGGTCAAGGGAGATCTCGTCGTCGGTCCTGTAGATTTCCCCGTTTACCCTGACCCGGGTAAAGCCTTCGCTGTTCAGGTCCCTGAAAAGCTGCTGGTAAGTCCCTTTTTTCTGGCGGACTATGGGGGCGAGGATTGTAACCATTCCCTCACATTCCCTGCTGAGGCTGTCCGCGATCCTTTCCGGAGACTGGGACTCTATTTTGATATCATGGATAGGACAGTAAGGAGTCCCTACCCTTGCAAAAAGCAGCCTGAGGTAGTCATAGATTTCAGTGACAGTCCCCACCGTACTCCGGGGGTTTTTAGAGGTAGTTTTCTGCTCTATAGAGATTGCCGGAGACAGCCCTTCGATGCTGTCCACATCCGGCTTGTTCATAAGCCCGAGGAACTGCCGCGCATAAGCAGAGAGGGACTCCACGTAGCGCCGTTGCCCCTCGGCATAGATAGTGTCAAAGGCCAGGGTGGATTTCCCCGAGCCTGAGACGCCGGTGATAACGATGAATTTGTCCCGCGGGAGCTCCACGGTAATGTCTTTCAGGTTGTGTTCCCGTGCCCCTTTAACGATGATATTTTTCATATTTCTTCTCTCGGGTTTTTCTCATTAATTGGATGGATAAAGTAAGGACTTAAAAACTTTGAGTTAAGATTTTGAGGTTAAGATAAAAATAATCTGAAGCAAGAAGCAAAATCATTTTTGAAGAACTTCTCTTCACATTTTCTCTTTACATTTTCTCTTCAATGTTCGGATAATGTGTTCAGGCAGATAATTCTACGTATTATTATAAATAGGTAGTTATAAATGACCTGTGCCAGTTGTCCTGAATTCTTCTCTGCGGGACGTGTCCCGATTTTTTCAACACATATAGCAAAACGTCGATTTTTTATTAATAAAGTCATATAGCGGACTGAAAGTATTAATCAATCATTTTTTCAATTCCTTCCTGAGAAGATGAAACGCCCCATAATGAATTAATCGATTTTTTTATTTTTGCCTTTTAAACGGCTCAACCGAATACTTTCACTTTCCTGCTGACCTGCAGGAATTTTTCTGAAGCCAAAATTTTTGCCGTCCCCGGCTACATGGTTGATATTCCGAGGTCAGACTTCCCAGCGCGGCTAATGATTTTGTTTTTATCTACTGTACGCAGGTGGGTTCAAGCGGGGCGGGGCGGATGAAAAGAAAGAACGAGAAATGCAATTTACGGGCATTCATGAATAATAAAACCTAATTAAACAGGGAGCACCTGGAATTAAACCTAAAGGAAAATTGTATCCACCACCGGCTGGAAACTCAAAACCTTATTTTATAATTCGTCGTGGCTTTGAGTCAATCGAGTCTTGGAGTGGGATTTGAGGTTTTTAGGAGAGTAGTAAGAAGAATAGGAAGTTAACATTAACCTGCTTCCAGAGAATAAAAGAGTAGAATTTAACACCGATTTTCGTCAAGTGTTTATGTCTCGTAATTGAACCATGCTCAAGATATCCAGTCAAATCGAAGTCTCTTGTTGAGTTAGGACCCACCGCGAAATAACATAGGCAACTTTTTAGACTGTACTCAACCATTTTCACAAGCAAGCTCCTCTATTAAATCCCAAAATAATTATGCGTTACCTAGGTTATTTCGTTGCGGGCACTTAATGACCACTCTTCTCCCCACCATCTCCCTCAAGCAACCAGTACCACAACGGTAAATACCTTATCCTCTTCCCATCAACAAGCTCCTCGTCAAAGACATCCGATGTGATGATAGTTCCTTCTTTCATCTTGAAGTTCTTCATCCCGGCCAGCAGGCCTTTCACCTCGCGTTCTTTTGTTTTCGGGTCAGACAAATCCGAGCAGACCTGTATCAATCGGGTGGGTTTAAGTCCTTCCCTTGTTACAAAATCAACCTCAAGGCCCTTCTGGTCCTGCCAGTAGTATATTTCGTTACCGGAGTGTAAAAGCTGGATGAAAACAAGGTTCTCGTATAATCTCCCGGTATTGGAGGAAAGTTTGAAGGAAACGGCATTGATCATGCCTGTGTCGATACAATATAATTTCCTGGGTTTGTTTATCTGTTGTTTTAGGGATTCGTCGTAATGGTTGACGCTGAAGAGCAGGAATGCATCCTCAAGGTATGCAATATAATTGATTATCGCATCCGTGCTGAGGGAGGAGTAACTGGCAAACAGCCTTCTAAGAGAGTTGTAGGTATGCGGTTTTGCAATATTCGATATGCAGAATAGCGCCAGGTCCTTGAATATCAGGGGATTACGTATGCCGTATCTTGAAATGATGTCCCGGTAGATGATGTCGTCAAAGTATGACTGCAGGATTTCCCGGTGCTGCACTGACGGATAGACTATGGTTTCGGGGAATCCTCCTTTTTCCAGGTATTCGTTGAATCTGCGCTTGACAACCGGCCTGTCTTCCGAGTAAGGGAGTGTTTTCATATCAAAGGTTATTGAATGGTAATCCAGGAATTCTGCAAAACTGAAAGGGAACATCCTGGTGCTCAGATGCCTGCCTGTTAATAAGGTGGAAATCTCCTGTGAAAGCAGGGATGCATTCGAGCCGCTTATTACTAACTTTACATTCTGTTTTCTATCGTAGATGCCTTTAACCCACCGTTCCCATGACGAGAAGTTCTGGATTTCATCAAGGAAAAGATACAAACGGTCTCCTGCGGATACCTCCTGAATTTCCCTGAAAGTTTCTACCAGCAGCTGCAGTTCATCCCCATTTAACGGCTGCAAGCGGTCATCATCAAGATTCAGGTACAATATATTGCTCTTTGGCACGCCACCCTCAACCAATTCCGATATCATTTGATACATATAGTATGTTTTGCCGCATCTCCTCACACCCACTATGTCATTTACATGCGGAGCATCTATGTTTGCCTCATACCTGCGTTTCTGCAATGGTGGTAATACTCTTCCCTGCCACTCGATAATGGCACTTTTTAGTTTCTCCCTTGTATCCACAAAGAATAATCAGGAATTTCTTATTTATATACTTATCTAGTATAATCGATAAAATTTGCTTATTTTGTCGTGTATAGACGATAAATTTATGAAATTACATTTTAGATGTAAGTAGCGAGAGATAAACAAGTAGCGAGAGATAAATGGAATAAATCAGGCAGTCCATTCTTGCAAAGGCATTTTCAGGGAAACTTGTTGAGACAGAGGCTGAGATTGCAAGAAGAGAAGGCAGGGATTATGAGACAACGGAGGTTTTGCTTGAGAGGATAAAAAAGGAGAAAAGGAACATAGGGAATAAATAATAATGGGATTTAGAAGTTCAGTTTTCCCTTTTATTTTGTAACTATTCAGCCACTAATAAAAAAGTATGTTTTTTCAGCAAAATGCTGCAATTCTCAGGATAATAGCGGCGCTCCGTTGAGCACCGCTAGAATAGCATCCATTACACTCATGCCATTCTTTTTAATTGAGGATATGTATGCCCTAATTCTGCAGAAAGCTACCGCTCCTTCTATGCTTCTGAAAGTTCCCGAAATTTTTTGTTGTAGCTTCATCATTCTGATGTCTCGCTCTGCTTGATTGTTATCAAACGAAACTCTCAGGTTATTGAGGAATCTCAGAATCGGTTTTCTAGAAAGCATTGAGAATAATAAGCCATGGTGGAAATAAAAAAAACATTTCCGCGCATCCTGATAAAAACTATCAATCTTCACAGACCTTCGGTATCAAAAAGTAAAGTGAATTACATACGTTATCGGTTAAACGTTAGATAATCACTTCTGGATTCGTTTTTTGTTGACAGTAATTCTTTATAAATGTAGAATCCAGATACCTGGTTGAGATTCCGGGATCAGACTTCCCAGCGCGGCTAATTATTTCTCTTTTATCTACTGTACGCAGGCGGGTTCAAGCGGAGCGCGGCGCGTGGAAAGAAAGAACGAGAGATGCAATTTACGGTCATTCAGGAATAATAAAACCTAATTAAACAGGGAGCGCCTGGAATTAAACCTAAAGGAAAATTGTATCCACCACCGGCTGGAAACTCAAAACCCTATTTTATAATTCGGCGCGTTGACATCGTAGTGGCACGAACTGGTCGTCGTTCTTATTCTCGTGCCTGGGTTTTTGCAGGAGCAGTCCATTGCTCCTGCAGATGCCAATCGATCAATGGCTAGTTATAATGCAATGCACAGACGAACGGTGTTTAATAGTTTTTGTGCCTGGGTTTCTGACCTTTTCTGGAGGGGTTGTTCATCCTATTTACCGGCTTTGGCAATCTTATTTCCGGTCTTTCAATTACAATCTTCTTCAGAGCAGGTAGTGTCTGTTCCTTAATATCTACATGATTGTCTTTCAGCACACTCATGAAATTAGCATGGTCATTTTTGGAAAGGATATTTATTGCTTTTCCTTCTGTCCCTGCTCGTGCAGTTCTTCCAATCCTGTGAATATACTGTTTACTCTCCCTGGGAATATCATAATTGTAAACATGGGAAACACCCTGTATATCAAGTCCTCTTCCGGCTACATCTGTGCATACAAGGACACCTATGTTTCCGGCATGGAATTTTTCCATTATGCGAGTTCGTTCGTTCTGTGTCAATCCGCCATGAATTGCCACGGCATTGATACCTGATTTTCTCAGGTTTTTTGCGACTTTTTCAGTGTTTCTTTTTGTGTTGCAGAAAACCATCCCGAGGTTTGACTTTTCATTTTGTAGAAGATACACGAGCAGAGATAATTTCATGTCATCCTGTACTTTATAAACGACCTGATTCAATTTTTGCGGGTCGATATAAGACTCTACTGATACTCGAACCGGGTTTTCCATGTGCTTGCGGGAAAGCTGGACAATATCTTTTGTAATGGTTGCAGAGAACAAAAGGGTCTGCCTGTTTTGAGGACATTCCTTGATAATTTTTTCTACATCCGGTTTGAATCCCATATCAAACATCTGGTCTGCTTCATCAAGGACAAGGGTTTTCACATTATTGAATTTGATAGTATTTCTGCTGATATGATCAAGTAGCCTACCGGGTGTTCCCACAACAACCTCGGCATTCTTTAATTCTTTAATTTGTGGATTGATCCCTACACCGCCATAGATAGATACGATATTTAACGGGTCGTATTTTGAGAATTTCCTGAACGAATTTGCCACCTGCTCCGCCAGTTCTCTTGTAGGGGTCAGGATCAAAGCCTGAATTCCTTTTCCTTTTTCGGAATTTTGTAATATGCCGGAAGCAAATGCGAGTGTTTTTCCGGAACCTGTTGCGGCTCCGGCTATAACATCTTCCCCAGCAAGTATTAGGGGAATTGATTTTTCCTGTACTGCTGTAGGGTTTTCAAAACCATGTTCATTTATTGATTTCAAAACAGCATTACTGAGACCTAGTTTTTTAAAATTATTCATAGTTAGACTTTCCGTGATTTGTCTGAAAAAGCTACTTAATTGCTTTTTCATATTTATATATTTATGATATATCAAAAACAATTAAGAGCTATAAGCACAACTTCAGAAAAGTTTAGATTAATTTACTGCTTAAATGTTAGTAATCGCTTATAACGGTGAACTCTCCCTTTATACTTTTGCCTATTTTGATGATGTGATTACCCAGCATTCATTGTTCTTCCAAAGGTTCGACCCCAAATGAGTAGACCCGGATGGCATGACTTACGAAGAATATCAGGCTGCAATGGATAAGATGTGGCCCAGAATGGCAGAACCGGACGGGGAAGGCATAGATCTGCACCCATATGACCCCCGGCGGCGGTTTATAGCGACCTGCGAAGGTGTAATCTTCAGTCAGGCACCCCCTTAACCGAAGAAGACAGGCTCTAAGCGGACCGGCTTTGGGACAGCATAGCTATGCCAGGAACCAGCCCAGGCAAGAAACAGGAAAATAAAAAGTGATATGCCTTTCACCCATATGTCTTTCACCCTTAACAAACACGTTTTGGAGCGGGTTAAGGCAGGGGAAAAACTGGTTTTGGGGTCAGGTTAAGGCTTAAGGGGAGTTAAGTTTTAAAGTCAAGGGGTCAAAGCTGATTTTCAACAGACGCGTCGATTCTTTCTGGAAATAAAGAACTGTCTTAAGATCTATACTTATATAACCCTCTCACAATCCTTATTTTTAAACTTGTAACAATTGAGAACATTCTTTAATTAATTTAGAGTGTTATAATGTTTTAGAGACAAAAATAAAGCTTTATAAAGTTTTAAATTTGCATCGCGTTTTTTATTTGGTCTCAAGAATATAAGTATGTTTATATGTTAACTGTCTCTACTATTTTTGATTACGGGTGTTCCCGGCCCAAACTAAGAAAAAAAACAGGAGAAATAAAATGAAAAATAATAGAAAGTCTATATGGAAAATAACAGTATCTATTTTCACCGCATTAATGGTGTTGACTTTATTGTCCACAGCAGCCTCTGCATCACTTACTATATACAAAACTCCTCTTGGTGCAGGAACTCCCCCTGCAACACAACGTCTAACCGGTGGAGGTAATTCCATTGATTATACAGCAGTAGCCGCTTCAAGTACTGATCCACGAATAGTACAATTTAAGGATCTTTCAAGAGGTAGAGAGACCTATATCAGATGGGACTTTGGAGATGGAACTTCTCTCTCAGGAACAAAAATTACTCCACAACTAAAAAATCCGGTACATAAGTTTCCAAAGACTGGTTATTATATTAGTGGTCTGACTATCAGGTGCACTGGTTATAATGGATTGTTGTGGGTTCATAAGACAATTATAATTAAAGCATAAGACTGTTGTTATTAAATGATTTGAAAAAGTTAAAAGTTGACTTACCCCTTCAATTTTTTATAAATCATTCTTTATATTAATTAAATTCTTTTTTTGTTTAAAATCGCAATCATCTAACGCGAGATTAATTTAGCGATATGTTTCTTACTATTTGTTTGCATTTACCCCCCTAAAGTTATATAGCGGACTGAAAGTATTAATCAATCATTTTTTCAATTTCTTCCTGAGAGGATGAAACGCCTCGTAATGAATTAATCGATTTTTTTATTTTTGCCTTTTAAACGGCTCAACCGAATACTTTCACTTTCCTGCTGACCTGCAGGAATTTTTCTGAAGCCAAAATTTTTGCCGTTCCCAGCTATCTGGTTGATATTCCGGGGTCAGACTTCCCGGCGCGGCTAATGATTTCATTATTATCTACTTACGCGGGCGGGTTCAAGGAGATCGCGGTGCGTGGAAAGAAGGAATGTGAGGTGCAATTTACGGTCATTCAGGAATAATAACAACTAATTCATTGGTCATCGGTTAAGATTTATTTTCCTTCTCTTTTTACTGTTTTTCCATCTACTCTTTTTATTCAAACCATTCTTCTCTGAACCTTTCTCTGTTTATATGTGGATCTAATGCTTGACTTTCATATACTCTCATCAATCCCGAAACACAAGAGTCATACCATAATTCTTCTAAAATACCTACTCAACACTCAGCTAATTTTTACTTCTCCCAATACGTTTTTTCATTTACTTCTCCCAATACGTTTCTTCATGATATTTCAAGTTCCTCAGAAGTACAAACCTTACCTAACATAGGGAAGATCACATCTGTAGCAAAGTTCTGAGCCTCTTTGCTAATCGAAGCAACGCAGTCACTCAGGACAACACAATTATATCCCCTGTCAAAAGCTCCCCTCACCGTACCTTCAACACAGAGGTTCGTCACAGCACCTCCAAAGAGCAGGGTATCGCAGTGCAAGGCCATGAGTATCCGGTCGAGATCCGTATTGTGAAAACCGCTCATTGTATGGTGTTTGGCGACTATGAGGTCTTCCGGATGAGGCTTGAATTCATCTATGATCCTCCCCTGGAATTCTCCTTCTTCATGACTTATTTGAGTGAAGTCCATTTCCTTAATGGGTTTCCAGAAATCGATGTTCGGTAGGTTGTTATTCAGAGCCTGTGATATCTGAGGCCGCAGCTCCATTACAACGAAGATTACGGGTATCTTTGCTGCCCTGAATCTTTCTATGGCTTTGGCAGTTCTTTTCACCATATCCTTTTCCTGAGCAAATTTCCAGGCACCCCAACCTGCACCAAACCCGTTTTCATGAAGAACAAAGTTCTGTGCATCCACAATGATGAATGCAGTACTATTTCCATTAATCTTCGTCATTAATGCACCCCCTAAAATAAAATAATGTACAAATATTGTATACATAGTAACGTTGGTTTGTAAAAAAATATAATTTTTGAATTATTTTTACTAAACTTTATTACTAATTTGAAATGAAGAAAAAGAAATCATTTTTCACGATGAATATTATTTTATTTGAATGGATTAATAAATTAGTCCCTATTTTATAGAATTCTAGCCTCAAAAAATAGCGTACACTTTTTCAACGTTGCATATATCCCCTTAATTTAGTGCGAGGGATGAGATTCTAACCCCTGAATTCCTTTGAATCAAATTTAATATCCGATTCTTTCAATCAAGTTGCAGCAATTCAGAGGCAAAACCCTCTGAGTATGGTATCCTACAAAGCACGCAGAGCCTCTACAATGGATTGAAATTAATTTCCGTATTAACTTTTATCCCGAGGCATGAATTAAATCTCCACATTTTAGTCCTGAGAGAAAAGCATTTCCGAGCACCCGGATAAAAACTATCAACCTTCATAGACCTTCGGTATCAAAAAGTAAAGTGAATTACATACGTTATCGGTTAAACGTTAGATAATCACTCATGGATTCGTTTTTTGTTGACAGTAATTCTTCATAAATGTGGAATCTTTTTAAAAAAGTGGAGTGAAAAATCACTCCAGAATTACCTCGTTAGCCGATTCCCATGCAGGCTGGTTTATGGCCAGGAACTCAAGGTCAACATCTCCGGTATTCTCTATGTATTGCTTTGCGTTTGCAGGTACGAGGACAAGTTTTCCTTTTTTCAGTTCAAATGGTACATCTTCTATGTAGAGCATGCCTTCACCCTCAAGAACATAATATGTTTCCGGGTTCTTCATAATGAGGGAAGCAAGGGGATCACCTGGTTTAACTAGAAAATGTGCAATGCTGTAATCCAGGTCCAGATCCATTTCAACTCTATTCGGGTTGATCAGATTTCTAACGGTTGCGTCTCCAAAGTAGTTGATATCTTCAATGTCTTCAAAGTTTTTGTTATAGATGTAGTCATCTACGTAAAAGCCGGAATGAACAAGGTATGTCTGGTTATCGATAGAAGTTCTCTTGACGAATGTGCACTTCTTTGAAGGTTCTGTCTCACCTGGTTTTGGCCAGTCATAATTGACCCATCCCTCGCCTTCTTCGCTTAAAGCAGTGTCTATGAGCATCCTGCCTAACGGTTTGCCGTTGTAGTCTTTAAGATCGCTCACATTCTCGCCCTCACCGCTTGTTTTTGGAGGGAAGACAATACGTATTCCTTCAGTTTTCCAGACTGTGATGTAGGAATCATTATGATACCACTGGCTGTCTTTTTCTCTGAAATCGGGAAATGCAAGCTCTCCTTTTTCCTCTATCAGGTCAATAGCTGCATTGACCTGGGACATTGTATACTCTTTCTGGGCTAACAGGTCGGTCTGATTTTCTTCAATTGTTTGTTCTTTCTGTTCAATAACACCTTTCTGTTCAATAACACCTTTCTGTTCAATAACAACTGTTTTTTCTGATTGCACACAGCCGGAAACTGCCAGCAAGAGAACAGTGATGAACAGAACACAAAGTACATTTTTAAAATGATTCATATTGTAACACCTGTCAAATTAAAAATTAAAAATTAAATGCTAAAATGTTAGTTTCCACCAGATACGTTTCCACCAGATACGTTTCCACCAGATACCGTTCATCCAGCTTGTTTTCATAAAAAGATCGGACAGCAAGAATCGATCCGATAGGGACACATATATTTTTTTTAGGAATTGTAGGTGATGCTCTCTGTTTTGTGTGTATATTCATTGGACCGAATAACACAAAACAAAGAGCACTTATTTTTGCCTGACTGGCAAAGTCAGGTTATTTAAGAAATGTTAGTTCTTCACCCCGCATAATAAACATGTTATTCTTGTATGGCAGGAATACCTTGCCGTAAAGTTCCCACTGGTAACTTCCATTTCCTTCTGTGACTGTCCAGATGTCATAGTTCCAGTATTCTCTGTCTCCGTTCTCATTGAGTATTGTCCATCCGCTAATTCCATAATTTTTTTCTGTAATGGTATCCATTGCCATTTTTACACTTTCATCATTATTCGGAATGGAATCCAGATTAACAAATGTAGCTATCCAGAGAGCGTCATACGCGGTCAATGCATAAGACTCAGGAACTCTTCCAAGTCGTTCTTCGATTTTTGGTCCAATCACCTGATATAGGTCATTCGCTTTCACGTATCCGTATATCGGCGCCTTGAGATTGGTTGCTGCAGCAAAACCGGTTGCATTATCATCACTGATCAGTCCCCTGTTCAGCGCCACGCCATCAGTGCCATACCAGTTGACCTCTGACAGGGCAGGATAATTCCGGGCCAAAGTAAAGATCTCTGTTACTTCTCCATAGGAACAAAGAAGCACAGCTATGGATCCCTCCTCGTGTTCTGAAGTGGCTGCTACTACTTTATCATTGAGTGCCTCTACTTCTGCGGAAAGGTTTGAGTTTTTGGTTTCATATGTAACTCCCTCAAGCACTGTGCCGTTAAGAGCCTCAAAACTCTTCTCGACCTCATCAGCGAGTCCGTTACCCCACAGGTCATTCCTGTACATGGGGATTACAGTACTTATCCCCTCATCAGTCATCAGCTTAGCCAGCACCATTCCCTGGTTGGTGTCGTCAGGTACAAGCCTGAACAGGTTATCGTCAGGGATCGCTAAAGATGGAGCTGTTGATGCAGTACTCAGAAGGATGATGCCATTCCGGGTTGCATACTCCATGACAGCTTCTGCCTCATTGCTTGACTGCGGGCCGATAACCATCTTTATCCCCATTTCATCAAGTTCCTTGAGCTGTTCCAGAGCTGTCTCAGGATCACTTTTGGTATCCTTTACAATTATTTCTACGTTCTTTCCGGAACCAAGGCCTGAGAAATAGCTGTTGATATCCTCGGCTGATACTTCAAGTGCTGTCTGGCTTGCTTCTCCTATAGAAGCAAGGTTTCCTGTAAGCGGCAAAACTGCTCCTATGGTTATATCCTCAGATTCACTGGTAGCCTTTCCGGTTGATTCAATACAACCCGACCAGAGAGTTGCTATAAGTAATATACCCATTAAAGCACATGCTGTTCTTTTCATTAACATCAAAGTAAATTTATGGCCTATATCTCTATTTATATATTTGTATTGTTAACTGTTTGTATTTCGAGGTCATTAAATGAAGTACTTCTCCTCATTTCCTCTCACTTTTACGTCTACAGCCGTTGATATGCCTCAAATAACTCCCCACTAACCTAATCCTTAATTTTCCCCTGAGCTATTCCTCAACAAGGTTTACTTTGCACATTTTTTATATCTTAGCTGAGCCTTGAACCATTCTCCACAGGTTCTGTATTTATCTTGTATGTAAGGTTTGTATGGATCAAGTTTACTCGGTTTTAGCGGACGTTTATCTGGCCATTCCTTTTACTCTTAAAAGTTAATGAGTTCGGCCATTACCTGATAGGGAAAACCAAAAAACCGGATTTTGTTACCCCTGAATTTGGGGGTCAAAGGGTTGATTCTCAAGAAATCAGGCAAAAGATCCTGATTATTTCTTATTTCAGTCGAATATCCACTAGCTTGCTGCGGGGTGCACCAGCGCAATTTTGATTACTAATTTAAGAAAACTCAAGCTCTGTATAAATCCTACTTTATATTTCATTTTAACATAATTATTTTAAAAAGATTAACTCCCTGAGTACTATAAGACTGAGTGCTATAAGAAACGCATTAGATTTATTAAAACTGCTGCTAAAAATTTTGAAGGGAAACCAACAAATAATAAAAAGTTTCATTCTTAAATAATATGATAAGTTTCCTGCTTTCTCTAGTCGCTCTTGTGCTAGGTTATTTTTCTTATGGTGTGTTTGTCGAAAATGTATTTGGAGCTGATCCCTCACGAAGGACACCTGCATACACCCAGGAAGATGGGGTTGATTTTGTCCCCCTCGGTTGGTCCCGCATATTCCTCATCCAGTTTCTCAACATCGCTGGCCTGGGCCCCATATATGGCGCTATTCTGGGAGCTTTATACGGTCCTGCTGCTTTCCTGTGGATCGTCCTGGGCAGTATTTTTGCAGGCGGAGTGCATGATTATTTTTCCGAGATGTTAAGTATCCGTCATGAGGGAAAAAGCGTTTCAGAAATTGTGGGGATCTATTTAGGCAGACAGGCGAGGATTGCCATGATTGCGTTCTCTGTCATCTTGCTCATACTTATAGGAACGGTGTTTATGTCCGGGCCGGCAGGACTTCTGACAAATCTGGGGTTTACAGGGCTTCTGGCCCACCCGAATTTCTGGCTGGCCCTTATCCTCCTGTATTACTTCGCAGCCACTGTCTTTCCAATCGACAAGATCATAAGCCGTATCTATCCCTTATTCGGAGCTGTCCTGTTGATTATGGCATTAAGCATCGGCTCCATGCTTCTCATCAAAGGATATGAGATCCCTGAAATAGCCTTCAGGAGTTTCCATCCTGACGGCCTTCCTTTGTGGCCTATGCTTTTCATAACCATCGCCTGCGGAGCTGTTAACGGGTTCCACTCGACCCAGTCCCCAATAATGGCCCGGTGTCTAACAAATGAAAAATATGGCAGGCGTATTTTTTACGGGGCCATGATAGCAGAGGGGGCTATCGCCCTTATCTGGGCTGCTGCTGCAATGTCTTTCTTTCCGGGAGGAGTAGTCGGCCTGAGTGAAATCACTACCACAGGAGGTGCTGCCCTGGTGGTAAAAAATGTGTCATTGGGTTTGCTGGGACCTGCAGGAGGAATTCTCGCTATCCTTGGAGTTATTGCCTGTCCCATCACATCCGGAGATACAGCCTTCAGGAGTGCACGTCTGACCATAGCTGATGCCATGAACCTGGACCAGAGACCTTTAAAGAACAGGTTAATAATAGCTTTTCCAATATTTGCCATGGGGTTCAGTCTGACCCTGATCGACTTCAGTAAAGTCTGGCGTTACTTCGCGTTCTCGAATCAGGTATTGGCTACCATAGTTCTCTGGACATCTGCGGTATATTTGTCAAATAACGACAAATTTCACTGGATCGCTACCATCCCGGCTACATTTATGACAGCAGTGGTAACAACATACATCTACAAGCTCCTGAGGGGTTCGGCTTACCAGGCAGTATCTCATATCCGGCAGGAATGATCTGTGCAGCCGCCTTTTGTGTTCTATTTGCCACCTTTTTAAGGAAAAGATCTCTATCATTAGCTTTACTCAGTGAGTGAGCGCTGAATGAGGATATGATAACAGTATATTACTGTGATAGTTAGACCGTCAGAAAGTCCATATATAGTATTTATATAGAGTATTTTCCCCATTTTTGCATAGAGATATTGGGAAATTGCCTTCAAAGTCCTTAACCGATGACCAGTGAATGGGAATACAACCTTCAGGAAATAAAACTTAAAAAAATGTGAAACTTAGGTAAAATAAGGAGTACAGATAAGTATAAATGAGTGCAGATAAGTATAAATTAGCACTTAAGTATAGTTGAATATGTATGTCCCACACACGGAAAGACATCTGTTAAATTAGTAATTATTTCCCTGGTTCTCCACTTTTCATCGTTTAATCCAAAATAATTTTTAGATGTAAATAATTAGTGAAGCTCTTAAAATTATTGCTGGCGTTAAACATTTCAATGTGAGCCAATATGTTACCTATATTGAAATTTCAATGCCGGTAATTATATATCTTTTTTGAAGAATTATTACTTACTTCGTCAGCATAGCGAACAAAAAAACCTTGTGCAGGAATTCTCATCAACTGATCATTGCATGGGAATTCTCCTTTCCTATTTTTATACTCTACGACATGATAACACTTTTTTACGGATCACTGTATAAAGGGGATTCCCTTTTATTTTCTTTTCAGGGATCGATTTTTGATTACCCTGGCCTTTTCTTCAGAAAAGTCCTTATTTTTTTAGATTTACCCGGAATTCTGAAGGTTCACTATTCGGATACGTTGAAAAGTCCTAAAATTGTCCTGTCCATCGAAATCTACAATTGCAGTCTCTGAAAATCTCTTGAAAACCTTCTGGATATCGCTGCTTCCGACACCGGATACAAATATTTATATTCTTTGTTAGATAATTTTACTTTAATGGATGACAGCAAAGAATACCAGCTTTATCTTGAAGCTCTTGACAACGAGAGATCTGCATGGGGGAGAAGGACGGCTTTAAAGAGGCTCAGTGAATGCAAAACTGAAGAGTCCCTCTACTACCTGAATGAGCTTATTGTTGACAGGTACTGCATTGTTCCAGACTGGCTTAAAAGAATTGCAAGAGAATATTACGTATGCCTATGCCTTGAGTTTCTCTAAAAACTTAATTTTTTATTGGCTGATTTCTTCAGGCCGTATCCTCTCTCGCCACGAATGCTGTAGCCGCTCTGTCATGAAAATTTGAGTAAAAACAGTGCTGTTAATGCGTGCTTAATTCTCTTTTGTTTGTACTCGTACCGATTTTTCTATCTTATTTAGTATTTGCTCTTTTCATGTAATTTTTATTATTACGGGAGTGCGGAGGGTCACGAATATTCCGTCCTTCGCAGGTTGTCCGACAATTCATTTTTAGGGCAAAAACATGTAAAATATAAGGTATCTCAAGCCTCTAAATCGAAAAAGAAGGAATTCAGTTCTTACTGGCGGTAATTGCAGGACAGCCTGTTTATGGAGGGGGACCGCACGCAATTTTATTCAGCTTTTGTATATTAAATATTTATATTTATGCCGGTCTATGGATAGTAACCCTTATATGTTCATATGTAGATTTTATTGATAGTGAAAATATGTTAAAAACTAAAGCTCCGGCTTACTGGGTATGTTCAGGCTTATTTTCGATCTTTGGGTTAAGGGGTCTAAGGAGTCACATCTACTCATCGCTATTTAACTCCAGAAATACTGGACTTTGAAATTTGAGGAGGTACTTATATGAAGAAGTTTCTGGCTTTGATAGTACTCGTTTCAGTAATCTTTGTATCTGGCTGCGAATCAACGACTTCTCCGGTTGATTCTGAAGATCTGGATGTGAGCACAGAACCCCTGGTTATCAAGGAGTTTAATGAGCAGGATGTTTCCGTGTCCGTATTCAACAACAACAGCGCCCAGGCGATTGATGCGGTGTCTGTAAGTTCATTTGATCCTTTTACGATTGTCGGGTCAAGCTCACAGGTGAATATTCCTGCAGGTAAGCGGGCTTCTGTCAGTTTCAGGGTTATGGCTCCTTCTTTTGGCGGGGTTGAAAATACCTCTATCTTGATCCTGTCGTATGCTTCGGGTATTGATGAAGAGGGAAAACCCGTAATCAGGACAAAGGCCGTGCCTGTTCAGACCGTTGTCCTTCCTGATGCGAAGCTGCAGTTCGTAGGCTTTGCCGAAAGCATCGACAAGCTGCGTGCAGCACCTCCTGTTTCTACCTGGGAAACTGAGAAAGGCGAAAACGTCACTGTGAAATTCTCTGCTAAAAATCATGGACAGACAACCATAACAGGCGGATCCATGTACGTGCTTGTTGATATTGAAAATAAGCTAATTGGAGGCAATGCGAGCATTAACATCACCGAGGCGATGGCAAAGGGTGGGACCTCCTATACCTGGGGGGTGAAGCTTCCAGTTTTGAACGACGCTCCCAACGGGGAGACCGATGTGTATGTAAATCTGATGCAGGGTGATTATCTTATTGATTCCCAGACCCTTGTGCTTAAAGTAAAACTATAATATGGGTTTGGTTTCCATGGGATTCAGGGTTTCGATTAAATCTAAAAAATCTCCCCTATTATTTTTTATTGGATTTTTTATCAGCATTTGCCTGGTTTTAACCTTCTCTTCCGGCTGTTTTGAGAAGCCAGGAGGCATTTTCAGGGAGTATGAGGAGATTTTCATCCAGGATGTGGATGTGATGTCCACTCCGCAGGGTGAGGGTGCTCTTCTGACGGTCACCCCTTATATCCGGAATGACCAGAACACTGACAGTTCGATGCTTTCCGTTAAAGTCAAGATCATTGATCAGGAAACCCAGCTGATTGTGGCAGAAAAAGATCTCGACATGGGTTATATCAAAGCCCGGTCCCTGGCCTACAATAGTGTTTCTCTGGGGGTTGCGGACCCAGGGGATTATGAGGTTGAGGTCCAGCTTTTCAAGGAAGGCCAGCTTCTTGATTCAGGGGGCAGCTTTGTTACTATAAAAGCGGAAACCTTCGCGGACCAGCCGGCCGATATCCTGCTTACCGACATGAACCTTGTAATTACCCAGTTCACTGATAGGGACGCAAAGGTTGTGGTGGATATCTCTCCGGGGGTTTATAATCAGGGAGGAGATTCCAAAGCTCTGACCATGGTGGTCACTGCAAGGACCGATCCCTACACCGCATATACCGAAAGTGACGAACTCGGGATTGTCAAAGGTTCAAGCCGGCTTAGAGGGCATGTGCGCTTTGTGTTCCCTAGAAGGGACGAATATACATTTTCGGTTACTGTGGAAGAAAATGGCCGGGAAATAGTCACGTCCGAAGTTCCTGAACCAATAAAAATGGATAAGATCGAGTGGCAAGTTACCAAAAATTACCCGCTTGTGGAAGAAGACATGCCTGTTGAAGCCCCGGAAAAAGAAGATACTCCTGGGTTTGAGGGTTCGATAGTATTTGCAGCCCTCTTGCTGACAGCATGTGTTATGCACAGGAAAGGCCCGAAGAGTAAAAAAGATGGGAATGAGGAATTATATGGCTGGAGAAGAAGGTAATTCCTGCGTTGAGGAAAAGGATACGGATCATCAGGCTATGGAGGTCCGAAAGCCGGGGAAAGGGGATGCACAGGACAATAATGATGCATCGTTTAAAAAACTCGTAAATGCAGCAGTGCTGGTGGTCCTTGTGGCGCTGATTTTCATTGCCCTTTTCTCTTTTTTCTTCAATATGCAAGAAGCGATAATTGCCCTTTTCCATCCAAGGTACCAGGCACTTATGCAGGCAATCTTTAGTTTGGTAGTCCTGGTTATAGGAATTTATATGATCCGGCTCCTTCTTCCGAATAAACGTTGACCACAGCTTTTGGAGAAGGGAAATCCCTTTTCCAAAATCAACTCCTTTTTTTGACGAACTTTATACAGGCCCACTCTCTTATTACTAATGGAGTGCGGAGGATCACGAATACCCCGTCCCTCACAGGCTGTTTTGTAAGACCGCTCTCCTGCGTTGAGCGTGACAGATTCGGGTGAGCCAGCAATTTGTTATTTCAAAAAACAGGTTTTCTAAGAGGTATTATCTGGTTTTCAAAATCAAAAACTATAAATTTATTTAATACTTAGAAGGTTGTACATACCTGAAGCATATATTTCAATAATCCTGATTCTTTTCTAAAATATTAAGAATCGGTACGCTTAAAGCTATAGAGATCCCCTTTAATAATGCATTCTCATCTCTGGTTGCTTTAATGAATTAAAATCAATTCTTTCCGTTAGAAAATATAGTTACCGCTTAATTTTGTTACATTCAGGTTTCTTGAAGTATTAAAGATCCTTAAAATGGATAACTTGAAAATAATAATTTGGAAATATAATTTGCTGGTGAATTATCTCAGGAGGGACTGTCTTTATGCGTAAGGATACTGAAAAGATTTTGGGAGGACCTGCAGCAATCTTGCTGCTTGTTGGATTAGCGTTAAGTGCTATTCTCTTCTATTTTATGTTCAAATTTGCTGATGAAGAGAATCTTACCATGGTTCTCTTAACTACGTTCTTGATATCTATTATTGCAATAGCTATTGCCAGGGGTCTTGTTTCTATATCTAAGTACAAATAAATAAACTCCAATGCGTACTTATTTTTATTCCTTTTTCTTTTCTCTTTCTTCTCTCTTTCTTTTTTGATTTAATGAGTGATTATTCAAATCATGCTCTATTTTTTCAGCTGGATCCTTCGGTCACAAATTCCACTAAACGAAGATTTCAAATGGGAACAGGTACACTAAACTGAAGATCTGGCAAAAGAAGGTTACGGAATGCAAAAACGGGCATATTTACTGATTGCTGCAGGTGCGGTCCTGTGGGGTACGATAGGGATTTTTGTCCGAGGCTTTTATGGTTTCGGATTTTCCCCACTTCAGGTTGTAACCCTGAGGGTTCTCTCAGCGGCTGTAATCATGCTGATTTATCTTCTTTTTACCAGGCCGGAACTGCTGAAAATAAGGGTTCGGGATTCTCTTTATTTTGTGGGGACAGGCATCTTCAGCCTTGCTTTCTTTAACCTCTGCTATTTTACCACAATCAGGGAAACCTCGATTGCAATTGCCGTTACTCTGCTCTACACAGCTCCTGCATTTGTTGCAGTCCTTTCCAGAGTTTTTTTCAGGGAAAGCCTGGGAGTAAAAAAATTTGTTTCTCTGGGGCTGACTCTTGTGGGATGCGCTTTTGTAACCGGTTATCTTCCGGGGCTCGGGGATTCTTTTTCCATTTCCGGGTCAGGGCTTCTTACGGGATTAGGGGCGGGTTTCGGATATGCCCTTTACAGCATTTTCGGAAAAGCTGCCCTCAAAAAGTACCATACAATGACAATTGCAGCTTATACCTTCATTTTTGCAAGCCTGGCCCTTCTGCCTTTTAACAATTTTGAAAATTTTACAGGAGCTTTTTTTACGGGCAATTTCTGGATCTACCTTGCAGGCCTGGGCTTTTTTCCCACCGTACTTGCCTACCTGCTGTACACAAAAGGGCTTGAGGAAGTCGAATCCAGCAGGGCATCCATAGTAGCAACGGTAGAGCCGGTTGTGGGTACCCTTGTAGGTTTTTTCTTTTTCAGGGAAATGCTATCAGGCTGGCAGTTAGCAGGGGTTCTGCTTGTACTTGCGGCAGTTATACTGATACAGGACCGAAAATGAACCTTTTTTCTTTTATTTTTTCTTCCTGCAGTCTTTCTTCCTGAGGTCTCTTTTGCTTCCAATAAGGTTTTACGGAACTACTTAAAATAATATGAAGGTTAATATGTTAGCTCAGTTTAATATTATAGTCTAAGATCTTACCTGATCTGAGATCTTACCTGATCTGAGATCTTACCTGATATCTATTATCTCTGCTCTTAATTTCCATCTTTTTCAGACTTTCTGTCGGTTTACGGGGTTTAGAAACCAGCAGAGTGTCTGATTCGGGCGAAATAAATTACAATTACAAATTCACAATAATATTGAGAATGAAAAGGATGGTGTTTAATTAATGCAATTGCAACTGGAACATTTTGACATAAAAATAGGGCAGCACAAAGCGTTATTTAATATTGCCGATGCGAAGGAGCTGGGAATTAATCCCGGAGATAGGGTCCGCATCCGTGGACATAAAAGCCTTTCTGCTATTGTGGACACAACCGAGGACATGGTTCCTCCGGGCACGCTTGGAGTTTTTTCTGAAGTTTATGCGCACTTCCAGGACTGGGATAAGCCAGTAGAAGTTGTCCCGGCATTCCGCTCCAAATCTGCAAGCGTTATCAAGAAGATGATGGACAAAAAACCTGTTGCCCAGGATGAGATCAAATTGCTTGTAAACGATATCGTGGAGGAAAACCTCAGTGATGTCGAACTTTCGGCTTTTATAACATCTTCTTATATTCATGGGATGACTGATGATGAAGTCGAATGGCTGACAAGGGCTATGATCGACAGCGGAGACCGGATCGAATTTGATACTCATCCTATCATGGACAAGCACTCGATAGGAGGAGTGCCCGGAAACAAAATCTCTCTTCTCGTTGTCCCTATCGTCGCTGCAAACGGGCTGCTTATCCCAAAGACAAGTTCCAGAGCAATCACAGGTGCAGGAGGCACTGCAGACCTCATGGAAGTGCTCTGTCCTGTTGAGTTCAGCTCTCAGGAAGTCAAGGAGATAACCGAGAAAGTGGGAGGGGCTCTTGTCTGGGGTGGAGCCACCAATATCGCACCTGCGGATGACAAGCTCATCAGAGTTGAGTACCCTCTATCCATTGATCCGTACTGCCAGATGCTTGCTTCAATCATGGCAAAAAAGGGAGCTATAGGAGCCGATAATGTGGTAATGGACATCCCCGTCGGGCCAAGCACAAAGGTCCCCACTGTCCAGGAAGGGCAGAAACTGGCAAGAGACCTGATTAACCTCGGGCACAGGCTCGGAATGAACGTCGAGTGTGCTATCACCTACGGTTCGTCTCCCATAGGAAGAAGGGTGGGTCCGGCGCTGGAGGTCAGGGAGGCCCTGAAAGTGCTGGAAAGCATGGAAGGTCCAAACAGCCTTATTGAAAAGAGCGCTGCCCTTGCTGGTATTCTTCTTGAGATGGGAGGGGCGGCTCCAAGGGACCGCGGAAAAGAAATTGCACTGGAAACGCTCAGGAGCGGAAAAGCTCTTGAAAAAATGAGACAGATCATTGAAGCCCAGGGCGGAGACCCGAATATTAAATCCGATGATATACAGGTAGGCCAGTACACTGCTGATATCTTTGCTTCTACAGATGGATATGTTATCGAGTTTGACAATAAATGGATAATTGAGATTGCCAGGCTTGCAGGAGCTCCGAGTGACAAAGGAGCCGGGGTCGCTATCCACAAGAAAATGGGAGAACAGGTCAAAAAAGGAGACTCTATTCTCACAATCTATGCTGAAAAAGAATTCAAGCTCGATATCGCATTGACAACGGCCCAGAGAACAAACCCGATAATAGTCGAAGGCATGCTTCTGAAGAGAATCCCTGGAATTTATGGGTTCCAGTAATACCCATATTTTTTCCTTTTTTCCCTGTTTCAGTGAAACTTCAGTGAAACCCTTTAATACCTTGTCAGGGTTTTAGCCGAGCATGAAGAGGATTGTATTGCTGCGCCTGGGGCATCGCCCTGAGAGGGATAAGAGAATTACCACCCATGTTGGCTTAACTGCCAGGATGCTGGGAGCTGAAGGCATGCTTCTTGCTTCTGATGACCCGGGGATTGTGCAGAGCCTCGAAGATGTGGTCAATCGCTGGGGTGGGCATTTCTATATTAAAAATAATGTTAACTTCAAGCAGGAAATCAGGAACTGGAAAGAAGAAGGCGGAAAAGTCTGTCACCTTTCCATGTACGGGGTTAACCTGCCAGATGTTACTGGCGAACTCAAAAAGTGCGAAAAGCTCATGATCGTTGTCGGCGCAGAAAAGGTCCCTCCTGAAATTTACCAGCTCGCTGACTGGAACGTAGCTGTGGGCGGCCAGCCCCATTCCGAAGTTGCGGCAGTTGCAATCACAATGGACAGGATCGCAGAGGGCGAGCCGCTTGAGAAAGAGTTTCCAGGTGCCGAACTGACAATTATCCCGGCTGAAAGGGGTAAACACGTAATCGAAAACGTCAGGGAATAAGCCAGACTATAAATTATCCGGGCTATTAATTATCCCGGCTATTAATTTTCATTTTTATATTTTTTTGAATACAGACAGATCCCTGAGATCTAAAGTCTTTAATTAGGCACGATCTCATCTCTTATTACGAATTTGTAGATAAGTGTTAAATATAAGTTTTACATAAGAGGGGTGTCCATAGGCAGACCATTCCTCATGCTAACGGCAATATCCGGATTTTCCGTTTTCTTTCCCATAAGAAGGGGCTGATAGGTGTGATTTTTTAACGGCTCCGGAAAATTGAGGTAAGGTCCGGTTACAGGGGTGCAGGCAGACAAATTTTTCTGGTCAGACACTTTATTTGTCGGGCATCCCTTCCGGTTTTCTTTACTCTTTTTCTGAATAAACTTCCCTGGATTGAGCTTTAAATGGGAAAGTATAAACTTAAATCTGCTTTCAGCAAATGCCTGACTGATCTAAATTGAAAACCGGATCTTAAAAAAGAATAAATTCAAATAATAGCGAGAAATAAGGGTTAATGAACCATATGGACTTAACAGCGCAGGAAATTAATTTATTAGCTGTATCTGCGTTTCTCTTTACAGTCCTGGCTCTTTTTTTGCACTTTTATAATATCAGGCTGCTCTCGCACTCCCTCAAGCTCTGCAACTGGATCTGCGGGCTGGCTATCAGTTCTGATAGCCCCTGGGTCAAAATGCTTGTGCTCCATCTTGTATTTTTTATCCGGCTTCTTATGTACCTTTCAATTGTTTCCCTGGAACAGGTGGATAAGCTGACGACACGAAGCTTTTTCAGGCATTATATCTCCGGCAGCAGGGTTATCCTTCTGGAGTATATTTCTGCTTTCATGCACTCCTCTAAAGAGGTTGAAAAATGTATTTGCAGCCTGAGCTCTCAGCAAGTAAACAGAAAAGAGCAGCAGGTTAGGAAATAGCCTCTCAATGTCTTATATTATTTTGAAATCTTTTTCATGGCATTACAGAATAAGCCTTATCTCTTCCTGCTTATGCGGTGAAGTAGATGGCAATATTCTAATCTTTATGAAATTTTTACGTAAAATTGTCCAATAATCGTAAAAACTATCCGGGAAGTTCCTGGTCAGACTGAGGAAATTCAAGACGCATCTCATAATTTTGCCTTTTTTTAAAAATACTCGCGTTGTATATTTTATATAGCAGAAGATTATATTTTGTCCTGATTACTTATGGACTGCAGGCCTTTCACCTATGGGAATTTCAGTCAGTGAATTCCTTGATTTTTGCAGGCAGGAAGCGTGTGGCAATGAACATAACATTAATTGGCATGGCAGGAGCGGGGAAAAGTACTATCGGAAGGGCACTTGCAAAGCACCTGGATTATACTTTTATTGATGTCGATGGCCTGATTACGCAGAGGACTGGATTGCCTCTTCAAGCCCTGATTGACAAACAGGGCGATTACGCTCTTATCAGGTTTGAAGAAGAAGCTATTCTGGGGCTTGGGCAGGTGGATAACTGTATTATCTCTCCTGGCGGAAGCGTGGTTTATTCCGAAAAAGCCATGGGACACTTAACAGATATCTCAAAGATAGTCTTTCTGGACGCCCCTTTCAGAAGCATCGTAAAAAGGATCCCTAACGCAAGAAAGAGGGGCATAGTAGGGCTCAGGGACAGAAGCCTTAAAGAACTTTTTGAAGAAAGGCTGGTTTTGTATTCTAAGTATGCTGATTTTTCAATAAAACTTAAAGGAAGGGAAAATATTAAGGGGATTATGGGGAAGATAATCCAGCTCTGTTTTGAGACGGAGGCCTGATCCAAGGATCAGCTTTTCATAGATGATGAGTTAATTCGACATCGATATTGTTTTATTTCCAACCCCTGTTTCCTTTACATATCCTCTCAAGATTTTTAGTTATAGCGGGATCAGAGCATCTACTTCAGTATCAGAGGGTTTACTTCGGGACTGGAGCAGTTTACTTAGGGGCTGAGCAGTTTACTTTATTATCTATCAGGTCTTCAATCTGAACAAAATTTCCTTGTTTACATCTTTTATGTATTAACCTGTAGAATAAAGCAGGATCAACAGGAGACATTTCATGACATCAAGTCGTTTCATTATCACGGTTATTGGCAGTGACAGGGTAGGTATTGTTGCCAGAGTCACCACGGTGATGGCCAGTTACAATGTAAATATTGTCGATATCAGCCAGACTATCATGCAGGGCATCTTTACCATGATCATGCTTGCAGAAGCCCCGAAGGAAAACTTTGACCTTGCGGCTTTCCAGCAGGCTATGGGTGTCGAAGGAAAGAGCCTTGGAGTTGAGATCAAGGTGCAGCATGAAGATGCTTTCCGTTTCATGCACAGGATCTGATCTGTGAGGACGCAGGAGAATTTTTCATGCTTATAAACCCTAAAGAAATTCTGGAAACAATTCAGATGGTCAGGATGGAACACCTGGACATAAGGACCGTCACTATGGGAATCAGCCTCCGGGACTGCAGCCACCCTGATATTGAGGTTTTCAACGAGAACATCTATGAAAAAATAACTTCCCGGGCAAAGGAGCTTGTCCGGACAACGAATGAGATCCAGAGCCTTTACGGAATTCCTATTATCAACAGGCGGATTTCCGTAACTCCCATAGCGATAGTAGCTGAAAGCTGCAAATCTCCTGACTTCGTTTCCGTTGCAAAGACAATGGATGAAGCTGCAAAGGCCGCAGGTGTGGACTTTATAGGAGGATTCAGCGCCCTTGTGCATAAAGGGGAAACCCGGGGAGACCTCAAACTGATAAATTCCATTCCTGAAGCTCTTGCCTCTACTGAAAAGGTCTGCTCGTCCGTAAACGTTGCAACCACAAAAGCAGGCATTAACATGGATGCAGTCGGCCTGATGGGAAATATAATCAAAAAGACTGCGGAATTAACTGCTGACAGAGACGGGATAGGCTGTGCCAAACTGGTGGTTTTTGCAAATGCCCCTGAAGACAACCCCTTTATGGCAGGAGCTTTTCACGGAATAGGTGAACCAGAGTGTGTTATCAATGTGGGTGTAAGTGGGCCGGGCGTGGTTAACGCAGCCGTTCGCGAACTTGAAAACCCTAACCTTACTGAAATTTCCGAGACGATCAAAAAGACAGCCTTCAAAATCACACGCATGGGGGAGATGGTAGGAAGGGAAGTTTCTAGAAAGCTTGGTGTGGAATTCGGGATTCTCGACCTCTCGCTTGCTCCAACTCCGGAAATCGGGGATAGTGTTGCCGCGATTCTGGAAGCCATGGGGCTTGAGCGCTGTGGGGTCCACGGAACGACTGCTGCCCTTGCGCTTCTTAACGATGCCGTAAAAAAAGGCGGAGCAATGGCTTCTTCTTCAGTAGGAGGCCTCAGCGGGGCATTCATTCCGGTCAGTGAGGACGCAGGAATGATCGAAGCGGTTAAAGTCGGGGCGCTGACTCTCGAAAAACTCGAAGCCATGACCAGCGTCTGTTCCGTTGGTCTTGACATGATAGCAGTCCCTGGCGATACCCCTGCTACTACCCTTTCCGCAATCATTGCTGATGAGATGGCAATTGGGGTAATAAACAAAAAGACAACTGCAGTCAGGGTTATTCCCGCACCCGGAAAAAGAGTGGGAGATTCCGTGGAATTCGGTGGGCTGCTCGGAAGTGCACCTATTATGGCAGTAAGCAATTTCAGTTCGGAGACTTTTGTAAAGCGGGGAGGAAGAATTCCGGCTCCTATCCAGTCACTGACAAATTAAGGCTGTTTCCGGAAACTTTTTCCGGAATTATTTTTTGGGATTATTTTTATGGGATTGTTTTTTACTTTCATTGTTTTTTACTTTCATTGTTTTTTCCGCTTTTTTACTTCGTATTCATCCACAGTGCTCTCATCATTTCCCTGATTTCTTCTATTTTCCTTATACTGGCTTCGTCGTTAATTATATCAAATTCGTTAAAAGATTCAAGGGCAACCTTTGCCGCAATTGAGGCATCATTCAGGTATCTGTTTCCAGCACTGCTCATAATTGTCTGGAGTGCGGATGCAGCCTGGAAAACGGCATTTTCCATATCTTCTTCTTCAGCGCTTTTTCCTATCTCCTCAATAGAAGTTGCAATACTTCCTGCCGCACTTTGAAGGTTTTCTTCCATGGCTGCTGCAGCCATCTCTTCTAACATAAGTTCTGCTCCTATTGCAGCTTCTTCAAGGGTTTTCTGAGCAGCCAGTTTCCCGGTTTCTCCAAGGCAGGTGATACATATAGCGGCATTTTCTGAATAATCAGGGAATTTCATCCTGGCAACCGCTTTTCCAATTTCCCCAAGGCCGATTGTAACAGCAATGGTTTCTCTTTCCCTGTTGAGTAGAGCCGCCGTGTTCCCGCTTTCCCCCAGCACCGATGCTGCAAGTTTGGCTACCATCTCAAGTTGCTGTTCGGCAGCGATTTTCCCTATAGCTCCAAAAGAGAGCAGGACCCTGACAGTTGTTCCTTCCATATTCTGCTTCATTGAGATCTGGAGCATCTTCTCCAGGGATCTTATAGCATTGACTGCTGCGTTTTCCATACCCTGAAGGGCAGCAGCCTTTCCTATTTCTTTTATGGAAGATACCGTCTTCTCAGCTTCCAGTTCCTTTCTTTCGCTAAGGTAACCTTTACCTATCTCTGTCAGGGAGGTAAGAGCCTGGCTGACTCCTTCATCAAACTCCTCATCGATGGAATCCAGCCCTTTATGCATTGCTTGATCATTTTCTCTTGAAAGCACAGCTTTGAAGCTCCTTTTCATCAGTTATGCCTTTATTAGTATAATACTCCTGTTTCTCTTTTTATGAGTACTTCTAAGACGTCCGTTACTGCTTTAATATGTTATTTTTTTGATCTTTCTATTTTATTTGTTTTTAATCTATAGCTCCGCCAGAAAAATGGTATATATAGTAAAGTGTCAGAAAAACGAGAATTGCAAGAAGAGTTTTTAAGTCTATTCTTTTTAAAAAATCCCTTATTTTATCAATCCCCCTATCCTCTGTTTTTTCCCCTAATTTACATTATATTTATGTTTTCCCTGGTTCAAATATTTTCAGGTAATAAGATGAATTTTCAAGTATATGATGCAATCCTCTACAGCATTTATAGAACAAAGCGTAAAATCCCTGAATCTTTTAACTCAGAGGTAACAGAAAATTAAGAGTAAGAAAAAAACATGCCAAAAAACGAGTAAGGGTGCAATTAAAATTGAATTAAATATGAATTAAATATGAATTAAATATGAATTAAATATGAATTTAATCGAATTAAATCTACATTAAATGTTGCCTGGAAAATACTCTGTCTCCAGTCTTGTTTTCACAGAACTTAGAATATCAGGCAGAACGATGTAATTTTAATAATTAATTAAAATATTTCTTAAGTCCAGATACGGCACTTATACATAATACAATCATATCCATTAGATCTCATAATGCAATTTCAGAGAGTCTTTTGCATTGCATTGCTTTTCTTTTTTCTTTTCAGGCTATGGCTCCGTTGGAATAATGGTATATATAGTAAAGGACGGCAAAGACTAATAATGCAAGAATTGCTTTAAAATCCATAGCTTTACACTCCTTTTTCTACAATTTTTTTTCTCAGACTATGGCGCCGGATGAATAGTGGTAGATGTAGTAAAGAGTGCAGAATGCAAGTATTGCAAGAATTGCTTTAAAATCCATAACTGTTATCCTCCTTTTAAAAACTATCAAGAAAAATCCTTTTTGTATGTAAAAATAGTACTGAAATGCAGGTATATAAAAATGCCGTTTTTTACCGCTTTTGAAGCCCATTTCTGTTTTTTCAGTCGAGTTAGGTTTTTGTTTTTTATCCGGCTGTCTATTTTGGTTTTTAAGGTTTCAGAACCTTGGAATAGTCAATCTAAAGGTTGTTTAGAATTAATAAACAGGGGAAGATCCTTTATTCTTTTGCAGAAGTAACCTTATATATTTTCCAGATAAATTATAATTGGGGGATCAAAATCGGGAGGTGTTTTTCAAATATGCTTTCGACTTCTGTTTTTCTCCCGGAGTCCGATAAAAGGATGCATTTTTTATCCGGGCTTATGTCAACTACGGGAAGGATAAGTTTCTCATTTACTTTACGGTTTTACTGATGACTTTAATACAGCCAGAAGGAATATCGGCAGAAGACATACAGGCAGAAGGCGATTAATCTGAACACTGAAAATGAAAAAGCAGCTCTGCAGTCCAGGTGCTCTCCGGCAAAAAAAGTATCTTTCAGGTGCGAGCTCATAAGCTTTGGAGAGGTTTTTCGCCTTTCCAGGCTTCTTGCCCGGAAAATCAAAGCTTCAGGTTATCAGCCCGACCTGATCGTTGCCATAGGGAGGGGAGGCTATGTGCCTGGAAGGCTGGTTTGCGATTTTTTGCTTTTCAATGACCTGACTTCTATGAAGGTCGAGCACTACATGAGGGGTGCGGATATGCAGGCAGAAGCGAGGATAAAGTTTCCCATCTCCGTGGACATCAGCGGGAAAAAAGTGCTCATCGTTGACGACGTCACTGATACCGGAGAGACCCTGAACCTTTCGGTTGACTACGTGCAGAGCCTGAGACCTGCTGAAATCAGAACTGCAGTCCTCCAGCACAAGACCTGTTCTTCCTTCACCCCGGATTTCTATGGCCAGAAGGTTATCAGGTGGCGCTGGATAATCTACCCCTGGGCCCGCTATGAGGATCTGGCAGGGTTTGCGGAAAAGATTCTCGGGGACAGGACTCTTGATATCTCCCGGCTCACTGCTGAGTTTAAAGACAGGTACGAGATTGAGATTGGGGAAAAAGAGCTTCTTGAAATTCTGTCCGACCTGGCTGAGAGAAAAGAGGTTGAGAGGGTTGAAACGGATAATCTGGTCGGATGGCGGATCCGGAGGAAGTATATGTAATTAATTTCGTCTAACTGTAATTAATTTCATCCGATTTTCTGGTTTAGTGACACTGATTTTGCAGCCTTTTTGCAGCCTTTTCACAGACTTTTCGCAGCCTGATCAGAGTAATAAAAAATAAAAAAGGAAGGAAAATACGGCGACAAAGAAATGTCATAATTTCTGATTCACCCTCACATAACTGTTTTTGTGATCAGTTCCATTTTCCCCTGCGGGAAAACCCTGGAAACCCTGACCTTCCAGTTGTTATTATCTGAATTTTCGTTTTCAGCCTGGATCAGATTAAAGCACTGCGTGGTTTTGCCTCTGGTCTTGGAGGAACAGAAGGTACCTGCGTTTACAACGAGCATGTTGTTCAGGTTCCAGACATGAGGAATGTGGCAGTGCCCGCAAAGTACAAGGTTTACTTTGCAGCGGTTCAGGAGATCAAGGACATCGCCTGCATCGACAAGGACGCTGTTTTCTCTGCCCGAAAGAGGGATCGGGACAAGGTGGTGGTGCAGGGCAAAGATCTTGAAATTCTGCCCGGAAAAGGCTTCTTTGATCCAGCCGTAGTTTTCTCTTCCCAGGTGTCCTTCGTCAATGTCCGGCTGGGAGGAGTCAACCCCTACAACGGTTACGCCCCCGAGATTCCGGTTTGAGAACCTATTTTCAAAAAGGTCTTCAAAGTGAATATATCCTGCATTTTTGGAGTCGTGGTTTCCAGGAACAAGGACCTTGTCTTTACACGCAATCCTGTCAATAAACTTCTTTACTCCATCGTATTCGGCTGAAAACCCATTTTCTGTCAGGTCGCCGGTAATTACCACAATGTCCGGGTTCAGCTGATTTATGCTCTGCAGCATGGATTCTGCAATTTCCGGGACAAAATACGCTTCTGAAAAATGAAGATCTGATAGATGTACAATCTGTATAATTTTTTACTCCTTCTTTTCTCTGAAATTTTATAATATTATAATACTAGTTGTATTCAGAACCCTGGAGTTCAGTAACATTATATATAGGTATCTATGAAAAATACATATTTTTGCAAATCTAATTATAATTCGTTATAATTAAGAGGCTTTATAATTCGACCCCATTTAAACTGTATTAATATTTAGTTAATTTTCATTCATGAACAATAAGCACAAAAATAAATATATAAATACAGTAATCTCTTCAGTTATTTCAGCCTCTTTTTTCGATGCAATCCGGGCGCGCGCCAGATTCGGGCTCTCAACAGAGGTTTTTATTTCAGTCGAATACCCCGCACCTTGGAGGCTGTCTGACAATTCAATTTCAGGGCAAAAACATGTAACAAATAAGGTGTCTAAAGCCTTTAAATCTAAAAAGAAGGAATTCAATTAGATCTCAATTATTATTGGTAGTAATTGTCGGACAGCCTGCTTGTTGCAGGGTGCGCCAGCACAACGTTGATTTTTTTAAAAAAGATCCCTGTTTTTGGGTTTTGAACTTATAATGAAATTGAATTCCGTTTTTCAAGTTTTGGAGTTTATAATAAAATTTTTTACAAGATATTTACTACAAATATTTACTACAAATATTTACTACAAATATTTACTACAAAAGATGCGTGTTCAATCGATCTTCCAGCGTACCTTTCCAACAGTTCAGAATCTCATTTCCAGAGTGCAGATCTGTGATAATCTATTAACCGCCACTCCATATCAGCCTTTGATTTTTGCTGAGCTCGTTTAAGGAACTCTCTTCTCTATTCAGACCTCTGCAATTACCTCTCCCGCCATCCAGGGGTGTATTTTGCAGATATACTCATATGTTCCTTCCTCTTCAAATGTGTAAGTAAATGTCTCTCCCTTTTGAAGGTACTCGGATTTAATACCCGAACCTACCACATCATGGAGAACCGTATCGTTGTTAGTCCACCTGACAGTCTGTCCAACTTTCACAGTAAGGTTCTGGGGTATGTATTTGTAGCCCCGGATCTCGACATCAACAATATTAGAATTAATTTCTGTAACAGTTTCTTCGTTTCCTGCTGCTCCTTCGTTATCCACCCTGTCTACAGGTGTGGAAGGTACAGGCTCTTCCGAAACTCCGTTGTCAGCACAACCCGCAACAAAAAGCACACCTAAAATCATCATAAATATTATTATTTTCTTTCTCACGCTCTTTTCCCTTCTAAATCTCAGTTTTTACACTTCTATTTCGCTTCTACTCTTTTACTCTTTATTTCTTTATCCAATCGTTAGTCCTCTTGAGCGAAGCGAAAAGGACCGCGTACTGTTGCGATTACATCGCAACTCCCAGGAAATCTCCGATTTCCTGCGATCCCGATGCGCAATTCGGGCGGTGCAACAAATACATTAATAATGAGTTATGACTATTCACCTACGTTTCAGCTTCATTCTTATATTTACGTTTAATTTATTCCCTAATCAAGGTGAATTTATGTCTTTAGCAAATCTCAGAACACATTATACAGCCGATGTCAAGCCCGAAAATGTTGATAACGGTCAGAAAATAACCCTCGCAGGCTGGGTCCATGAGGTCAGAGACCTCGGAGGGATCTGTTTCGTTGTTCTCAGGGACAGGGAAGGAAAGGCTCAGGTCACACTCGTAAAGAAAAAAATTGACAAAGAACTCTTCGATGCAGCAAGAAGGCTCGTTCGCGAGTCCGTAATTTCCGTAACCGGCTCTGTCAAGTTTGAAGAAAAAGCTCCGAACGGTTATGAAATGCTCCCTGACGAGATCAATGTCCTGAACGGTGCAGCTTCCCCTCTTCCTATGGACACAACCGGAAAGGTAGAAGCCGAACTTGACACGAGGCTTGACTCCCGCTTTATAGACCTTAGAAGAGCCGAGACAACTGCGGTTTTTAAGATCAGGCATGAGTCTCTCCAGGCAATCAGGGAATATTTCGTAAAGAATAACTTTATTGAAACAGCAACCCCCAAGGTCGTTGCCACCGCAACCGAAGGTGGAACTGCCCTTTTCCCGATCACCTATTTTGATAGGGAAGCCTTCCTCAACCAGAGCCCCCAGCTCTTCAAGCAGATCCTCATGAGCGGCGGGTTTGACAGGGTCTTTGAAATCGGCCCCATCTTCAGGGCAGAAGAGCATGATACGCGCAGGCACTTAAACGAAGCCACTTCCATCGATGTCGAAGTCAGCTTTGCCGACCACTTCGATGTAATGGAAATTCTGGAAAACCTGGTTGCTTACGTCTATGCCCGTGTAATTGAGAACTGCAAAGTCTCCCTTGAAGCACTCGGGGTTGAGCTTAAGGTCCCGAAGACTCCTTTCCTGAAGCTTACATATGACGAGGTAATCGAGATCATAAACAGCCGTTCTGAAGAGAAAATGCACTGGGGAGATGACCTTGGAACTCTCGGGGAACACACAGTCGGAGATTATGTCTACGAAACTACAGGCGAATCCCACTACTTCATTATCGACTGGCCCACGGAGATCAAACCTTTCTATGCCATGCCTTATGAGGACAGGCCTGAATTCAGCAAGTCCTTTGACATGATGCACCGTACAATGGAGCTTTCCTCAGGAGCTCAGAGGATTCATATTCCTGACCTGCTCAAGAGCCGGATCGAATCACAGGGCTTAAACCCTGACGGTTTTGAGTTTTACCTTAAAGCTTTCGAATACGGAATGCCTCCGCATGCCGGATGGGGAATGGGCTGTGAACGTTTTGTCATGACCATGCTTGGAACTGGCAATATCAGGGATACAGTACTCTTCCCGAGGGACAGGAGAAGACTTTCTCCCTGAAACCCTCCAATTTTTTCTTTTAAGCTTGAAAGGACTTCCTGTTTTTGAAAAATAGTTGTTAACTTTTTTAAATCTTAAAGGCGGAACATAAAATGACGGAAAGAAATACTTCTACTGATTCTCCCGAAAAACGGGCAGCTGGGATTGCTGCAGCCAGGCTTGTCAGCCCCGGAATGGTTGTTGGACTGGGTACAGGCTCAACAGTTGCATACACCATAAAGGAACTTGGACGCCTTGTGCGGGAGGAAGGGCTCGATATTCTGGGGGTTGTCACCTCTTACCAATCCGAGATGCTCGCGATAGATGCCGGAATCAGGCTGACCACCCTTTCCCAGCACCCTGAACTGGACCTTGCCATTGACGGAGCTGACCAGATCGACTCCGAACTCCGTGCCATTAAAGGAGGAGGGGCAGCTCATACAAGGGAAAAGATCGTTTCTGTTTCTGCAAAACGGTTTGTGGTTGTAGCTGATGAGTCGAAAACTAGCACGCAGCTTGATAAAACCGTGCCTGTGGAAGTCCTGCCTTTTGCAAAAGAACTTGCCGTAAAGAAAATCCTGGAACTGGGTGGAAAACCACAACTCAGGTCTGCTGTAAAAAAAGACGGGCCCGTAATAACGGATAACGGGAACTTTGTCCTTGATGCAGAATTTGGTGTTATAAAAGACCCGGAAGTTCTTGCTCTTCAACTATCTGCAATTCCAGGAGTGGTTGAACACGGGATTTTTTGCAATGTGGATGAGCTTTACATAGGAAATAAAGACGGGTCTGTGAAGATTATAACACAGCAAAAATAAGCCGGATAACTCGGTAGAAATAAACAGAATCACAAATAAATTCCCTGGAAAAGAGCATAAAAACCGATATTTCACATAAAAGAATGAATATATTAAAATATTCTTTTAAGTGATAGAAGTTAAAGGCAGAAGTGCTTCCTGCAAACATTTTCCTTCAAGTCCCTGTTGCAAGCAGGACAGGGTACTGCCTTTTTCATCACAGCATAACAGGAAGCGGAAACAGCGTTTATTTTGAAAAATCACAGGTCTTACCGGAATATTTTTATAGAAGTATTATCAGTAATTTCCTGATAAAATTACTATCTGCAAGTCAAACAAATTGCGCAAAACAGGGTTCTCGGGTTCGATACCTGAGATAAAGCAACCGCAAGCCAGAAAACAACTTCAAATTATCAATTATTTATCCTTCAATTCATACTATGTATTTTCAGGAGGTTTTGTTCATATGGACAAAGGTGGCCAGCAAATCTTCATAATAGATCCGAGAAAAGAACAAACAAAGGGAAAAGATGTACTCAGCATGAATATTGCAGCTGCAAAAGCAGTAGCAACCATAGTTAAGAGTACGCTTGGACCCCGAGGCATGGATAAGATGCTTGTGAACCCTCTGGGGGATATCACCATCACAAATGACGGTGCTACTATCTTACACGATATGTCCATTGAGCATCCGACAGCTAAGATGCTTGTGGAAGTTGCTCAGTCACTGGAAAGTTCTGCAGGTGACGGGACCACAAGCGCTGTTGTGTTCACAGGTGCCCTGCTGGAAAAAGCAGAAGGCATTATTGAAAGGGGAATCCACCCGTCAGTTGTTGTCAAAGGATACAAACTTGCAGCAGAGAAAGCTGTTGAGATTTTAGAGAACCTGGCAGTTACTGCAGGCGAGGAAGACAGAGAGTTGCTTATAAAAACTGCCAGAACCTCCATCACTGGCAAAGCTTCCGAAAAATACAACCGCTTGATTGCAGAACTCTGCGTGGATGCAGTTCTTGCCATTCATGAGGACGGAAAAGCTGACCTTAAAAACATTATACTTTCAAAAGATATCGGTGGGCTTGTTGAGAAGACTGAATTTGTGGAGGGAGTTGTGATCGACAAGGTTGCACTCGATAAAAACTTCTCGCTCAGGATTGTAAATCCCAATATCGCGCTCATTGATGCTCCTATGGAGACCGAAAAGACCGCAAACAAGGCAAAGCTTCAGATCAGCAACGTAAGTGATATTGAGAATTTCGTAAAGCAAGAGGATGCAGCCCTTTTAGAGATGGCGGATTACATAATCCGGGCAGGCGCAAATGCTGTCTTCTGCTCCAAGGGCATGGATGACAAGGTCGCAGCCTACCTCCAGAGCAGGGGAATCTACGCAACTCGCAGGGTGAAAAACGACGATATGCAGCACCTCGCTGACGCTACGGGAGGCAGACCTGTAAGGAACATCAAAGAACTTACAGAAAAAGAACTCGGGCACGCAGGGCTCCTTGAGCAGGACAGAGACGGCGATCAGGGTAAAACCTACCTCAGGGACTGCAAGGGTGCAAAATCAGTCTCAATCGTTCTTCGCGGCGGGACCGAGCATGTGGTGGACAACCTGGAACGTGCAATTGATGATGCCCTTAAAGTTGTGAAATGTGTGGTTGAAGACGGCAAGGTCGTTGCCGGAGGTGGAGCTTCGGAAATGGAAGTTGCACTCTTACTCCGTTCTTATGCTTCCAGCATAGGTGGACGTGAACAGACGGCAATCACAGCTTTTGCTGAAGCTCTTGAAGAGATTCCAAGGACAATTGCAAGAAACGCAGGCCTGGATACCATCGACACCATCCTGAACCTCCGCGCAAAGCATGCAGAAAACAAAAACGCCGGTTTAAACATCCTGACCGGTGCTGCTGAAGATATGCTTGAAAAAGGTGTTGTTGACCCTCTCAGGGTAAAGGTTAACTCCATCAAAGCAGGCTCCGAAACTGCTGCAATGGTACTTCGTGTGGACAGTATGCTCCGCGCCCAGAGTTCCTCAATGCAGGACGTCAGACCCGAGCATATGGCAAGTACCTACGACGGCATGTCAGCACCTGCACTTAATATGCGCAGGTAAAACCTGACCCTTTCAGTTTAACAATTGAAAAGGAAGTAACTTAGTTTATTACAGGAAAAGTTGCAGATTCTTTTCTGCAACTCTCTTTTTTGGAAGAAGTGTCATCACTTCAGGTTTATTTTCTTCTTTTTGGATTTTTAGATTATCTGTTTTACTTTCCTCTTTTAAGATTATCTGTTTTTATCTTCGATCTTATGATTTCTCTATTATTTTCTACCATTAAACTATCATTAAACTACCTCAATTATATATGTAAGTAAATTTTATATTTGAATTGAAAATAATTTAGAGGATTTAAAGTCCAGCTTTTGGCTAACCAGAAAACTCAATTTACAGGATACTTTTCAAGCTGCATGTTTCTGGTCTCCGGGAAATGGAGGGCAAATCACTGGACTCTCAAACTGACCTTAGTCAACTGACCCTTAGTCAACTGACCCTTAGTCAACTGACCCTTAGTCAACTGAGTCCAAAAAATTGGCTCCTGAACGGACTTTTGGGAAAAAGAGTTTGAACTGGCTGGTTAAGCTTCATTTTTCACTTAACAGGTTCTGAGACCTTAAGCTCCTTTAAAATTATAAAATAACCCCCTGAAGAGTATAAGATAACCCCCCTAAGAGGTAGTGGAAGGTGTACTGCAATAACTGCGGATTAAAAATAGATCCGGAAGACTTTTTTTGTTCAGGTTGCGGAAAGAGAATTAAAAACAAACCTGATATAGAGAGTTCTGAACCTGAGATGAAGGATTTCGAGTCCGAAACCTCTACTTCCCGAGAACTCAATTTTACTAAAACAGTGTTCTTCTCTTTTAATAACCATAAAATACCCATCCACAGGTGTATTTTTAAAGGGATCTGGATTGTAGCTTTAATTTGTATTTTAGGAACCTTATTGACTGCATATTCAACTTTTGCCCTTGGCTCTAATGAATATCCTGGTGCAAACAGTCCTATATCACAGGACCGGATACAGACTGATAAAAATATCCGGTTATGCGAGCAAATAGCAACCGAGTACTCCAATAGCCACACATATTCAAAAGATGATGTTTATGACTGCGATAACATGGCCCAGGACGTCTGGAACATGTTAAAGGCAAAAGGCATTAACTCAAGAATAGCAGTCGGAAATTTTGAATCTGCAGGCGATAGTATAATTGCAAATGGGAAAACTGTCCATAAAAGCCCTGATTCCGGGAACCTTGGTGAGATTGAAGTTCCTGGCCGTACATATAATGTGTCGAACTCGAGCACCATTGACGGCTTCAATCATGCATGGGTCCTGGCTGAAGTTTCTCCGGGTTCATGGTTAGCCGTAGAATGTACTGGTGGGTATATTGTTTATAGTGATGAAAACGAAATGTACTACCAGGGACTGACCTTCAGTAACCCGGGGAACTATAGAGATTTCCTTTCCCTATACAGGGACTGGAAAATAAAGGCTCTTGACTATGAGAACGAAAGATCCTATTATAACGAACTTATAAAGACGTACAATAACGCAAGCCAGTCCGAACAGATCGCCATGAAAAGCGGGATTGACGTCGCTCAACGCACACTTCATGAAAAAGAGCAGGCTTTCCTTAAAACAGACTCGGAACTGAATGCTTTAATGCGGTACGGGTAAACATTCATTTTTTTACAAAATCACTATTTTCAATATTTTATTACTCCAATATATTACAATTTCAATATATTACAATTTCAATATGCACTTCCCGTGCTTTAAGACTCCCTTTTCAGGAGGGAAGTCTCCTTTTTATCTATATCTCCTTTTTTATCTATATCTCAGCAGGCAAGCTCTCAGATTTCCCCATAAAAGCGCCGGTAATCCTCGATAGCTTTTCTTGCCTGTTCAGGAAATTCTTTTCTCAGGTATTCAACGAACTCATCCCTTGACTCAGTTTCTTTGAGGACTTCAAGCATGCTGGCAGCAAATTCCCTTGACCGGGAATTTCCTTTCTGGACCTCAAAAGAGAGGCATAGGGCTTCTTTTGGAAAATACTTCCTTCGAATCCAGGGAGAAACCGACCCCAATAATACCCCTGCTTTCAGGACGCTGTAGGCAGGTACTCCGGTCCTTTCCAGCCTGTCCCTGCCTGCAAGTTTTTCAAGGTTTTCTCTGGAATAGGAATGGAGCTCAATGTAAATTTCAGGGTTCAGGTCTTCAATGGCTTCGCGTATACTTAGCCCCATTACCTGATAGTAAGCCGGGTCCAGAGTTGAAGTATATTCTCCCCTTTTGACAAGAGGGATCAACGCAAGGGTGCCTTTTTCAGGAGGCTTTATTTTCATCAGGATTTCCGTTGTGTCCCTCCATTCATCTCCATGCAGCCCTGCAGCAAAGAGGCGAACAGGTTTTCCATGCCCATAGACCCTTAGTCCGGTCTCGTTAGCGTACTTATCCGTACAGTTGTGCTTATTCGGAGAGAAGCCTGCTTTTTCATCAGCTTTCATCCGTTTGAATTCCTCTGGACTCTTTTTCTTCAGGCAGAAGTTTTCTTGCAACCACGTAAACCTCCTGCTTTTCGGAATTGATGACCTGCTGGATTTCAAGCCCCAGGTTCTCAATCTTGCTCAGGACTGGCCTCGGGTTTTTCTTCTTTCCGGTTTTTATTACCTGGAGCAGCCTTCCCCCTTCTTTCAGGAGAGGGAGCACTCTGGCAAGAGCTTTGATTGAGTTTTCAGGCTCAAGAGTCATGTCTGAGAGAATAACATCCACAGGCTCCTCAGAGAGCTCTTTAAGAGGTATGGTGAAAACATCCCCGAATATTACCTCAACGTTTTCCCGTTCATATGCAATTTTTCCAAGCTCGCTTCTGAAATCCCGGCTGAACTCTATGCCTTTTATATGGTCTACAATCTCTGACGCAAAAAGGAGAAAACCGCCTGCACTCGATCCCAGGTCAAGAACTCTGTCCCCGGGTTTAAGGACCCCGCTTTCTTCCTGAATAAACCGGAGTTTGAAGTAGCCCTGCGGCTGGTCCAGGCCTTCGGCAACTTCTATTACATCATCAATTGAGACATCCCTGGAAACTTTTGTTACCACAGTGCCGTTAACTTTAACGTTTCCTTCATGAATAGCCGTCTTGGCTCGTCCCCTTGACTTGAAATGTCCCATATCTACAAGGTATGAATCCAGTCTCATGGGGGATTGTATCGGCAGAGCCTGTATATATAAGTAGCAAGTGGGTGTTCGGAAAATTCTGAGTACCCTGAGCTTTTAACAGGATGAAAGTTAACTGGTGGCAGTTGAAATGAGTGAAGCTTCTATTTTCAGGTCTACCAAAAATATACACTGTTTATCTTTGTTATTATTTCAAAATTAATTACAGCTTTATTATTTATTGGGAATAAATAGACATATATTTAAATGACAATCTCAGTTTATTTAATGACTAAAGTGTCAATTTGAAAAGCTGGTGTACTAAAAAATGTTTAAAAAGTTTACATCCTTATTTCCTCTCTGGGCGGTTCTTTTATCCGCAGTAGCCTATGTATACCCGGAATATTTTGTCCCCTATAAAGGCTTCATTGTACCCCTTTTGAGCCTTATCATGCTCGGAATGGGAGTCACACTGTCAGTGGACAGTTTCCTTGCAGTCCTGAAAAGGCCTTATGTGGTCTTGCTGGGTACCCTGATGCAGTACACCCTTATGCCTCTTGCAGCGTGGATAGTTTGCCTGGCTTTAAAGCTTCCTGCCGATCTTATGGCGGGTGTAATCCTGCTTGGATGCTGTCCCGGCGGTACGGCTTCAAATGTGATCTGCTACCTTGCAAAAGGGGATGTTGCACTCTCTATAGTGCTCACATCTGTCTCTACAATGGTTGCCTTTCTCGCAACTCCCTTCCTTACCTGGCTCTTTATCGGACAGTCTGTGGATGTGGATGTCATGGGCATGCTTGTAAGCGTTGTAAATATTGTTATTGTGCCTGTAGTGCTCGGGCTTTCAATCAATTATTTCTTTGAAAAAAGGATAACAGCAGTCAGGGATGTCTTTCCGGCAGTTTCAGCTCTCGCAATCGTTGTCATCATTGCCATAATCATAGGGACAAACAGCGAAAACCTTGAACAAAGCGGCCTTCTGGTCCTTGTTGCAGTGGTCCTGCATAATGGGCTGGGCCTTGCAGGCGGCTACGGGGTCGCAAAAGCTTTCAAGCTCAGCGAAAAAGAAGCAAGGACCCTGGCAATTGAGGTCGGAATGCAGAACTCGGGCCTCAGTGTAGCTCTTGCGATAAAACATTTCACTGCTGCGGCAGCGCTTCCGGGTGCAATATTTAGCATCTGGCACAACCTGTCCGGAGCTTTCCTTGCAGGGCACTGGTCAAAAACCAGCGTACCTGATCCCGATAAAAGTGAAATGCCCAGAATCAGCGGGCACATACATTAAGAAATTGGGGTAAAACCTCAACGGGTTTTGCAAAAGTCGAAACAAACAAGGGTTGGAAATCAAGGAAAAGATTTCAGGGTCTGCAACATAGTCTCCTGGAATCTTATCCTACTTCACTTTTCCTTTTTACGCTTTCATAAATTCCACGAATATAACACATTCCTGGCATTTCGTACCTTAACCGAATACAAATGAAGTTCTTTCTAACTTTTCCGTGGTACTATGGGGATAAATATAATTCGCAGTGATGTATGTCCCTTTAAATATATTTACCAACTTTGATAAATTTTATATACTTTCTTTTCTTTTTAATATTTATAATATCTTTAATTTTAAGCTCCTTTTTAATCTTAAGTCTCTAGAGGTGTCCACAATAGATCTCAGTAAAAAGGTTCTCATAATAACCCTCTTAATTTTTGCCGTCCTTACGGCTGCGTTTACGTTCACGCACAACATGCAGCTGTCAAACTTTTTAGAGCTTGAGCAGGCTGATACATTGGAGAATGTAGAGCGTGTGCAAAACGCAGTCTCTACCCGACAGGGGTATATTGATTACATCGTCCAGGACTGGGCTTGCTGGGATGATACCTACCAGTTTATCGAAGACGGGAACCAGCAGTACATCGATGTGGACCTTCAGAATGAGACGCTAGCGGGGATTAGAGTTAATGTAATGCTTTTTGTTAATGAGTCCGGGGACGTGGTCTATACAAAATCGGTAGATATTAATTCTACGGAAGAAAGACCGGTTCCAGCAGGGCTTCTGAAAATGATCGAAGAAGGAACTCTTCTGACAACAGGAGAAAACGATACCATAAGCGGTATTGTTTTACTAGATGAAGGTCCCATGTTTATTGCGTGCCATCCTATTCTTACGACAAAATACGAAGGGCCTTCGAAGGGTACTCTCATTTTCGGGAGGTTTTTTGACAATTACCTCCTTGAATCCTTCAAAGACACTACCCGTTCTTCCCTGTCTATGTACAGGACCGATCAGGAAATGCCTTCCGATTTTCAGGAGGAATTTCAAAAGTTTTCGGAAACTCCTGACATGATCCTTGTAGAACCTCTCAGTGAAGAGAGAGTAGCAGGTTATTTTGAGTTGAGGGATATCTCAGACCAGCCTGCCCTTATCATCAGAGCCGATTTCCCAAGAGAACTCTATTTGCATGGTGAGAGGACCCTCAACTATATGTATTTATTTTTGCTGTTTACCGGGCTCCTGACCGGTATCGGGGTCAAGTTTGCTCTTGACAGGCTGTTTATCTCAAGGTTGGTAGAAATCGATGATTTCGTTACAAAAGTCCGGTCGGAAAAAGACCTATCCAAACGTTTGTCTCTCAAAGACAACGACGAACTCTACCGGCTTTCAAGGGAAATAAACGGGATGTTAAACGAAATCGATCTGGCGGAGCAAGGGGTAAAGGCCCAGGAACGTGAAAAGAAAGTCCTGCTCGATTCACTCAACGAACTTGTCGTTTTTGTGAACCCTGAAATGAAAATCATCTGGGCAAACAAGGCTGCTCTCAAATATATGCAAATGGACCTGGAAAAGGCAGTAGGGCTTTTCCTAAAAGCTGCTCCTGACATAAGTGGCCAGTTAGTTGAGTATACTCAGCTTGAACAGGCCTTCGTAACAGGTGAGAAAAAGTCAGGAGAGTTTACTTCAAAAGACGGAAGGATCTGGTTTTTCCAGGCAATTCCCGTGGCGGATGAAAATGGAAAGATTATAGGGGTTATGGAAACCCGCAGAGACGTTACTGAAAGCAAGAAAGCCGAGCAGCTCCTCCGGGAGAAACATATTGCAGAGGCCGCAAACCGTACGAAGAGCGAATTTCTGGCAAACATGAGCCATGAACTGAGGACTCCGCTTAACTCAATCATAGGATTCTCTGACCTTCTGTACGAAAAGGTCTACGGGGAACTTAATGTAAAACAGATCAAGGCCGTAGGGAATATTTCAAGGAGCGGAAAACACCTTCTGAATCTGATTAATGATATCCTTGATCTTTCTAAAGTGGAAGCAGGAAAACTCGAACTCGATTATAAAGATTTTGAGCTTGCCAGTAAACTTAATTCAATAAAAAATATGCTATCTCCTATTGCAGATAAAAAAATGATTAAGGTTGAAATCCAGGTGGATAAAAACCTTGCCACAATCCGTGCTGACGACGCTCGTTTTGTTCAGATCCTGTACAACCTGCTGGATAATGCTATAAAGTTCTCGCACGAAAATGGACTTGTGAAGATAGAAGCAAAAAAGAAAGGGGAACTGGTAGAAGTAACGGTTAAGGACTATGGAATAGGGATTAAAGTTGAGGATCAGAACAAGCTTTTCAAACCTTTCAGTCAGGTAGATTCCTTTTTCTCAAAACAGTTCCAGGGAACAGGGCTCGGACTTGCACTGGTTAAACAGCTTGTTAACCTGCATGGGGGATATGTCTGGTTCAGCAGCAAGATCGAGGAAGGAAGTACCTTTGCCTTCACACTTCCGATAAACAGAGATGACAGAAATGGGGATAACGGCGAAATAAAATCCCTTAACCGCGCAGAAACGGCTGAAAACCCGGACTTTTAAGAGGAGCCCGAAAAATAATAAATTTGAATAAAATTGAATAAAATTGAATAAAATTGAATAAATTTGAATAAAATTGAATAACCTATAATAGAAGCCAAATTGACTGAAAATCGTTTCAATATACCATTTCGCCCTTATCCATAAATTTTTCAGTCTCTTATTTAAAAGGTAGGCTCATCAATTTCCTGACCGAAATCAATACCTGAAACTGCTGTTTTTATCTTATACGTTTCTACCTTATACGTTTCTACCTTACTTGTTTCGACCTTATATGCTTCTACACTATCTCTCTGAAGGTTTAAAAGTTCTTCCAGAGTAAAAACTGCGTACTGATTTTTTCCTTTTCTGCATTTTCTTAACTGGTCATAATCAAAATAAAGGTCATCATAGCTTACCACATGGTTGAACCATTCAACCGGGATAGGAAGACGGGACAAAAGGGGGATTGCAGATTTGAAATAGTTCCTGCAAACTTTTTTTCTTGATAACTGGCACCAGTTATCTATTGTGAAATTTACCTTTCCCTCTTCAACTGTAAAAACAACAGGATATATTTTACAGATTATAGGTTTGAAATCACTACATTCACATGCTTCTGTTTCTTTGTTCAAAAAAGGACATAATTCCCCAAGCTTTAATACATGAACAAGAGTTCCATCATTCATTTTCAAAATATCCAGATACCTGAGTTTGAATTCGGAAACACTGATACCCATTTTTTTTGCCATATATTCTTTTTCTCCGGGCAGCAGAGTTCCTATTTTGTTGTGCTCGCAAGCTCCTCCGCATTCCCTGCAGATATTAAAAGTATTCTGGTTACTTCCACTAAATATCTTATGAAAGTTCTCATACATATGCATGGGTATCTTTTTAAATCTCAATCTAAAAACCTCGACCATGTAAAACTGAGTATATTGATTATATTTTTATTAAGTCATATTTACACCTATGCTTCAGGAAGCTTTTTTGTCAGGCTTAAAAAAACGAAATAACGAGTTTAACTTGTAAATAAAAATATTAACAGATTTATAATTTCTGAAAGCTAAAGTGGGTATAAAAAATTTACCCGGCTAACCTAAATTTTTAGCCCCCTCTTTACTTCGTTACTCAGAGAAAGCTTGTAATTCCTTCCTTTCTTTAATGCCGTAATTTACAGTTATCCCCACTAAAAGTACAG